>DBGBJN010000148.1:0-9304 GCA_048449885.1 Collinsella sp. | reverse complement strand
CTGGGCGGTCACCACGTGGTCGAAGGACTCGCCCACGGTGTCGATCGCCTCGACCTCGGTGCCGGTACGGATATATTCGTCCGAAAGGGTCTTGGGATCCTCCGGAATATCGATCATGGTCTTGAGCCAGTCGTAAGAAACACGCATCTAGCTCTCCTTTCATACTGAAAGCCTGCGAAGAGATGCAGGTGGAAACTTCAACTTTGTGAACATTCCTTACAAAGCGAGGGTTGTCCAAGTGCGGCAGATCGGCCCGAAAGAGGAGCGCCGCGTACTTTGGTACGCAAGCGACGAATGAGCGCCGAGGTGCCGTGCTTGGGCAAGCCGCAGCCTAAAACTGATTGAGGAACCTCATATCGCCTGTCATGAGCGTTCGCAGGTCGGGCAGGTCGTAGCGCAGGGCCGCGACGCGCTCGGCGCCAATACCAAAGGCGAAGCCGGTGTACTTCTCGGGGTCGATGCCGCAGTTGATCAGAACGTTGGGGTCGACCATGCCGCAGCCCAGGATCTCGATCCAGCCGCTGTGCTTGCAGAAGTTGCAGCCCTTGCCGCCGCATACGTGGCAGCTCACGTCCACCTCGCAGGAAGGCTCGGTGAAGGGGAAGAAGTGCGGGCGGTAGCGCGTCTTGCGGTCCTCGCCAAACATGCACTTAACAAAGTAGTCGAGCGTGCCCTTAAGATCGCCAAAGGTGATGCCCTCGTCAACAACCAGGCCCTCGATCTGGTTGAACTGCGGCAGGTGGCAGGCGTCGGCCGTGTCGGGACGGTAGACGGTGCCCGGGCAGATCATGTAGATGGGCGGCTTCTGCGACTCCATGGTGTGAATCTGCACGCCCGAGGTCTGGGTGCGCAGCAGCACGTCGGACTCGCCATGGGCGTGAGCCTCGGGGTGCGCGACGCTGCCGGGGTTGTTATCGACCACGTAGAAGGTATCGCGGGCCGAGCGGCTCGGGTGATCCATGGGGGCGTTGAGCGCAGTGAAGTTGTAGTAGGAAGTATCGACCATGGGGCCGGACTCGACGGTGTAGCCGATGCCGCAGAAGATGTCCTCGGCCTCCTCGATGATCTGCTTGATCAGGTGCTGGTGACCGATCTGCGGACGGATGCCCGGCAGCGTGATGTCGACGGCCTCGTGCTCGAGTGCGTGCTTGAGGGCGGCGGCCTTCATCTCGGTGGTGCGCTCGTCGAGCATGCCCTCGATCAGCTGGCGCATCTCGTTGGCGCGCTTGCCCATCATGGGACGATCCTCGGGGGCGAGTTTGCCCATCATGCGCATCAGGCCGGTGATGCGGCCCTTGCGGCCGAGCAGCTCAACGCGCGCGGCCTCGAGCTTGGCGGCGTCGTCGGCGCCTGCGACGAGCTCCTTGGCCTCTTCCTCGAGTTTGACCAGATCATCAATCAGACTCATGTCTTCCCTTTCGTCTCTCGCACATCCGCGCTCCGGGACGGCTGACGCCGCCCGATGTTGCGGATGCGCGGCCCGGTTCGGTAACAAAAAAACCGCCCTCGGGCATGTACATTGCCCAAGGACGGTTGAATTCCGCGGTACCACCTTGTTTGACCCGGCGGATGTCTGGCCCGCCGCGCCCACTCTGTGCCTCTTGTCGCGAGGCTCACGGCTTCCCTACTGGGACTTTGCTGCCACTGGCCGCGTGCCCGTTGAGGTCGCTGCTCGGGAGTGAACGCTTGACCCTTGCCACCGCAGGAAGGCTTGCAGCCCATGACCTTCCCTCTCTTGCCGGCGACGCGGCGGGCAAAACCCTCTCCGTCAACGCATTGGGCTATAGGATAACACATTTCGCGAGCGCATCGCCGCGTTCCGTTTTGTTCGCGCTGGGTACAAGGCAGGTAGCTGTGCAAACTGGCCGCGCACCCGCCTGCGGCGCTCGGCCTGCGAGATTAAGGATACGGTATGGGAAAGAAACTCGATAAGAAGGCCAAGGCCGCCGTGGCAAAGGCCGCCAAGGGCGTCAAGGCCGCTAAAGTCGACAAGGCCGTCAAAAAGTTCCGCAAACTCGAGGGCAAGCTGTGGACTCGCGAGTATCTGCTCAAGATTGCCGAGTTCGATGGAGCGACGATTGCTCCTGCCAACGGCGCTGCCGCCCGTGCCGACGCCATGGGCACGCTTGCCGGCGAACATCACAAGTTACTGACCAGCGAGAAGTCCGTTGAGCTCGTACGCTCGTTAGCGCGCGAGACCGTCGCCGGCGGCAAAATCGACGACCCGCAGCTGCTCGACGAGATCCGCGTGCTCGGCCGCGACCAGCGCGAGGCAAGCGCCATCCCCACCGAGGAGGCCGAGGCCTGGACCAGGCTCACCTGCGAGGCCGACGCCGTGTGGCACAAGGCCAAGACGGCCAACGACTGGGCGAGCTTTGAGCCCTATGTGGATAGAATCGTCGCCCAACTTAAGCATCAGGCCGAACTCATGGACCCCAAGCGCGACCCATACGACGTTTGGCTCGACCAGTACGAGCGCGGCCTTTCTGCCGAGAGCTTCGACGCGTTTTGCGAGGAGGTCAAGGCGACGGTCGTGCCACTCGTGCACGCCATCGGCGAGCGCGGCCAGCAGCCCGATGCCGACTTTTTGCACGCCCGCGTGCCCGAGGCCGCCCAGCGCGCCATGAGCTTCGACCTGATGAAGCTCGTCGGCCTGAACCTGGACGACACCACGCTTGCCTTTACCGAGCACCCGTTTAGCGAGGGCTTTGCCGTGGGTGACGCGCGCATCGCGACACACATCTACGAGGACGATTGCATCTCCAACGTCTACAGCATCATCCACGAGTCGGGGCACACCATGTACGAGCTGGGCGTCAATCCCGCCTATGCGCGCACCTGTCTGGAGGGCGGCACCTCCATGGGCATCCACGAAAGCCAGAGCCGCTTCTTTGAGAACACCGTGGGCCGCAGCCGTGCCTTTATGGGACCGCTGCTCGAGGTGCTGCGCCGCCACGCACCCGAGGTCTACGGCGACGTCGACGAGGACACGCTCTACCACGCCGTGAACATCGCGCATCCTTCGCTGATCCGCACCGAGGCCGACGAGCTCACCTATCCGCTGCACGTTATGGTGCGCTACGAAATCGAGCGCATGCTGTTTGCCGGCGAGGCCACAGCCAAGGATATCCCCGCGCTTTGGAATCGCTTCATGGATGAGTACCTGGGCATTCCGGTTCCCGACGACACGCGTGGTTGCCTGCAGGATACGCACTGGAGCGGCGGCTCGTTTGGCTACTTCCCCACCTATGCGCTGGGCAGCGCCTACGACGCCATGTTTGTGCCGGCCATGTGCCGCGACGGTGTCGACCTCAACGGCGCCTGTGCGAGCGGCGACCTGACACCCGTCCGCGCCTGGCTGGGCGAGCACATTTGGCAGTGGGGCCGCGCCAAGGACGCGCCGGAGCTCATCAAGGGCGCGTGCGGCATGGCGTTCGATGCCCGCTACTACTGCAGCTACCTGCAGGACAAGTTCACCACGCTCTACGAGCTGTAAAACCTAGGCAACACGCCAACGCAAAGGGGCGCCGCAGAACCAATCCGCAGCGTCCCCTTTCCACCTAGTCGTTTAAGAACGTCCCCAATGACTACCTTACAGAGCTTCCAGCGCGGCGGCGATGCGCTTCATGGCGGCATCGGCGGATGCTTGGTCGGGCGCCTCGGCCAGCACGCGGATAACCGACTCGGTTCCGCTCTTGCGCACGAGCACGCGGCCCTCGCCTGCCAGCGCAGCCTCGGCCTCGGCGATGGCGTTCTGCACGCCCATATTCTCGAGCGCGGCGTCCTTGTCCGCCACGTGCACGGCCACCTGCGCCTGTGGCAGCAGCTTGCACGGAGCCGTGAGCTGCGAGAGCGTCTCGCGCTCGGCACGAATCACTTCCATCACGCGCAGCGAGGTCATAATGCCGTCGCCCGTGCGCTCGATATCGCCAAAGATCGTATGGCCCGTCTGCTCGCCGCCCAGGCTGTAGCCGCCCTCGCGCATCTTGGCATACACGTGACGGTCGCCCACGCCGCTGGTCACGGCACTCAGGCCGGCAAGCTCCAACGACTTGATCAGGCCAAAGTTGCTGGCGATCGTCGGCACCACGGTACCGCCCGAGAGACGCCCGTGCTTGTTCAGGTACACACCGCACACGTACAGGATCTGGTCACCGTCGACCACGCGGCCGCGCTCGTCCACGGCCAGGCAGCGGTCGGCATCGCCATCGTAGGCAAAACCCACATCCAGGCCCTGCTCCACCACGTGGCGCTGCAGGCGCTCAATATGCGTAGAGCCGCAGTCGACATTGATGTTAAAGCCGTCGGGCGCGGCATTGATCACGCGCACATCGGCGCCCAGTGCGTCGAACACCGGCTTGGCCACCGAGGATGCCGAGCCGTTGGCGCAGTCGATACCGATCTTGACGCCCTGCAGCGAAAAGTTCGCGCTGGCGATGAGCGAAGCAATGTAGCGGTTGCGACCCTGCATGTAGTCCACCGTGGCGCCGATGTGGTTGCCCGTTGCCAGCGGCACCTCGCTCTTGCCATCGATATAGTCCTCGATGAGCTCCAGTACGTCCTCGTCCATCTTAAAGCCGTCGCTGTTGACTAGCTTAATGCCGTTATCGCAAAACGGGTTGTGGCTCGCGCTGATCATGATGCCGCAATCGAAGCAGCCTTCCACAGTCTGATGCGCTACGCCCGGCGTCGGGATCACATGCAGCATATAGGCGTCCGCACCGCTCGCGACCAGGCCGCTCACCAGCGCCGCCTCAAACATATAACTCGAGCGACGCGTGTCCTTGCCCACGATCACGCGTGCCTTGCGCTCGCGGTTGGCGCCGTAATACCAGCCCACAAAACGGCCAATCTTATAAGCGTGCTCTACCGTCAGCCCAACGTTGGCCTCACCACGAAAGCCGTCGGTGCCAAAGTACTTCATGCGCTCTCCTTACAAAATAGGGGCGAACAGATTGCCTGTCCGCCCCAAAATGGTACTCGATTATCTGCGCTACCAGAAAAACCCTACGCCGACGCGCTGTCGCGAGCCGCCTGGCATGTAGGAGTCTGACGCAGCGTAAGCGGCTTGTCCCCCGCCTCGGCCGACGTGGTCAGCGTATACGTGATCGTCGTCGTCTCGCCAGCATGCAGGTCAACGGTGCCCGAATAGAAGGGGATTCCATGCCACGTGGCGGCGCCAAGACCAAACTGGGTGCCCTCGACGGTCAGATCAGTAATGTTGCCGCCCGTCGGGGCAAACAACGAGACATTCAGACGCTCGTCGTCACGCGCGGCATCGGGTGCGCTCGCCGCAACGTAGTCGGGCAGCTTGCCATCCTCCTCCTGCGTCATGATGTTCGTCAGGGTAACGGTGATGCGATAGGAGCACGTGCCGTCACCGTTCTTGATGCCCTGGCCAATCTGCGTATCGGCGTTCAGGTACCAGTCGAGCTTGGAGAAGCTCAGGTTGTTAAAGTAAACGCCGGCAACAGGATCGGCACTCGGGTCATCCGGATCGGGCAGCGAAGCGTCAATGCCCGTCTCTTTGATGGCATTCTGCTCATCATCGTTTCTCATCCAAGCAATCAGACGGCCCTCTTCGGCACCGCGCTCGAATGCACCGACAAGCTTTGTAACGTCGACGTCACCGATGCCACCGAGAATCTTGTCGAAGGCGGCGCTGGCAACAGCCGCAAAGATGCCGTCCGATTCCTCGACCGGATAGTTCCAATACACATCGTGCATGAGAACCTTCGCCGCGTTGGTACCGTCGACGACCGTACCATCAGGCAGCGAGACATTACCGACAAGGCCCAGCAGGTACTGCAAGAACACCGGATCGATGCCGACGACGCCATCAACGTCCTGCCCATACTGGGACTTCCACAGCGCGGCGACACGCTGCGAGTTGCGGGGCCAATCAGGCGAATAGGTATTGCCCGAGTTGTACAGGTTGCTGTGGTTGCCGAACAGCGCCTCATCCTCTTCGTCGACGCTCTCGACTGCCTCATCCTCGCTGAGTCCAATGCGGGGAACAAACTCGCCAATCGACATCTGGCCGTCAGTGACCGAAATCAGGCCCTGCGAACCGCCAAAGCCGCCGCAAGCACGAATCTCGACGTTGTTCATGGCGTACATAAGGTAGTTGCGCGTCTGGCCGTTGGCGCCGAGCATCTGGGGAAGGACGGGGGCGACCTTCTCCGCCGCGTCAACCGCACCGTTGAGGGTGGCAAAGCCGTCCTTGGCCTTATCGACCAGCTCGGTCACCTGGGAAATATGAGTATCGCCAATGCCCTGGATCTTCTCGTTGGCGCTCTTGAACACCTTCGAGCTGCTGGAAAGCGAATCGGCGACCGCCTGCAGCGCGGACACGTTAATCATGCCGTCCTGGAACAGCTTGCCGGGCGTGGCCTGCGAAAGGTTGTCGGCCATGGGAACCAGCGCGTTGCTCGAGACATCGGACAGGGCATCAATCATGGTGCGGGCTGCGTTGATGTCACTGCCATACACCGGGATAAACGAAGCCGCCGTCCACAGCGGGCTCGAAGTCTCCGCCTTCATGCTGTCGCAGAGCTCATCGATCTTTTTCGCGTCGTCAGGCAGCGTCGAAAAATCGCCCGACGTGACCTTGTCCTTAAGGCCACCGACGATCTCGACAGCCTCCTTCGCTTCGCTCTTTACGGTCTTTGCCGAGTTAAGCAGCATAAAGCCGCTTGCGCCAAGCGCAACGAGAAGCACCGCGACTACAGCGGCAATAATGGCGCCAGTATGACGCTTTTTGCGCTCGCCCTTGCGATGGCGATGACGGACCAGACCGTCAGAGGTTGAACTCGACGAAGCGTCGCTACCGTAGTTCAAGCCAAAATCGTAATAATCTTCCTTGGAACCCGAGCCCGCAAACTCGGTACCGCTATCATCCAGACGGGCGAACGTGCCAGTCTCGGAGGCGCCGGTGTAAATCGTGCCAAGGTTACCCGTAAGCCCCGCGCCACCGGCAGAGGGAGTATTGTTGTCGGCCTTGCCGGCATTAACGTTGCCGGCGGCATTCGCGGCGTTGGCAGCACCTGCGTTGTTCGCAGATACCGAAGGAGCCCCGCTCGGCTGCGACACGGAGGCTGCACCGCCCGCAAAGACACTCCCTCTTGCACGGCCGGTCTTTTTTGCCTTTTGAGACTGCTCGTACAGAGCGGTAAACATCGCCGTCTCGCCCGGGGACACGCGCTTACCGGAACCGCCCTGTCCAGCGCCGCCCGGCGTGCCGGCCTTACCAGCCCCGTTCGGACGCGGCGGAACTGCAGGACGGCCGCTATCGCTGTCCTTAAAGTGATTACCAGCCATAAAGAAATCCTCGCAATTGAGTCGCAATGAAAAAGTCCATAACGTTACTAGTTTATGGCATTTTGAGCATCGACAGCTAAACTCCAGACACGGGCATCAATTGGCGAAAATGCGGCACAACACCTTTTCTGTCTTGGCGGCGGCGTCAACTACACCGTGAGGAACATCATCACGATGATCATGGCAAAGCCGATAAGGTCGGTCGGCAAAAACACCGTGCCCAGCATAACGGCGCTGGTGATGGTCGCCGAAACCGGCTCCACAGTTCCGATGAGGCTCGCACGCACCGAGCCGATGTCTTTAACGCCCTGCATATAGAGCATGTAAGCAAAAAACGAGCCGATAACCACGAACACCGCGAGCGCCTCGATACCGGCGGCATCGAGCGCCGGCATATGCGCCCAGGGCTGCACGAAGACACATGAGACCACGCCCGCCGTGAGCATTGCCGAGCCCGTGACGATGGGGCTACCGTATTCGGGCAGGATCTTGGCGGGAATCACCGCCATACACGCGGCGCTGACCGCACACATAAGACCTGCTGACAGGCCAAGCGGCGAGATATTCAGGCTGGTAGGGTCGCCGCCGGTGGCAATTAAAAAAGTTCCACCCAGAGCCAGGCCAATGCCGATGACTTCGCGAGTACGCGGCATGCGGCGATCGGTCACGCAGGCGTAGCCCATGATGATAACGAGCTGCAGGCACTGGAGCACCGTCGCGGTTCCGGCGTTCGTCAGGCGCACGGCCGAAAGATAGCAAAACTGGTTGAACAGCAGGCCAAAGGCGGTAAAGAGCAGCAGCTGCTTGCGATCGGCGGGTGTGGTCCAGAGCTTAATCAGGCGCTCGCGGTCGCGCGTGACAACCACGGCCATAAAGAGTAGACCGGCGAGAATCTGACGCACGCCCATAAGCCACAAGGTGTCGACGTGGTAGGTATCGAACAGAAAGCTCGCGCTGGTGCCCGAGAAGCCCCAAAACGAACCGCCCACCAGCGTAGCCAAGACGCCCGTGATCATCTTGCGCGACGACGCATCGTTAAGGCGCTCGCGCCATGCACGGCGGGTGCTGCGGCTGAGCTCGTCGGTGCCCTCGGGCACATCAATGTTCGATATATCGGTCATCGGCACCGAAGCCCCTGCGCCTTCGACCTGCTCGACACACTCTTTGCTCATTCCACTCCCCCGAAACAGTCTGGAAGCAATTCGGCTTACCTTACCACGGCGAAGGCACCAGCCGGAGGCTTGTCCGCTTATCGGTAGGACAATTCCGCAGGCGTCTTTCCATAGCTCGATACCGCAATGGCCTTGCATTATGCGACAGCCAAATCGCGGCAGCAGGCTCTTTTGAAATGGATATGACAAAGCCCCCGAATTCCACAATGTAAGCGATTTTTAAAAATGTTCTTGCCACCGAGTTCAGGCTCCGTTATATTATCCCTTGCGCACTTGCGCACCCTTGATCGGGCGTTTAGCTCAGGGGGAGAGCGCTTCCCTGACACGGAAGAGGTCAGAAGTTCAAATCTTCTAACGCCCACCAAATGTTCGCAGCTCAGAGGCTATGTCTCTGGGCTGTTTTGTTTTATGTCGCCAAATCCGCCGGCAGTTCCAACCGCCCAACTAGCCAAAAGCCGACCATCTACTAGCCGATATATCCATCGGCATAACCAATCAGTCCGCACCGCAACTTCTCAGCAAAACGCCGCGATGTCTGCGCCCTGCGGTATCCTTGGGCCACTTGCACCTGCAGCACCAAGGAGCCGCCATGCGCACCGAGCTCGATGTCCCCTTTTCGCACAAAGAAGAAGCCAAGGCGCTGGGCGCCAAATGGGACCGGACCAAGAAGGTCTGGTATGTACCCAGCGGCGTCAACCCCGAGCCCTTTGCCGAGTGGCTGCCCGGTGTTGACCGATCCGACCCCTCAGCGCCGTATATATATCTAGTACTGGGCAAGCGCGAGTGCTGGAAGTGTCACAAAGAGACCTCGG
>DBGBJN010000147.1:0-7960 GCA_048449885.1 Collinsella sp. | reverse complement strand
TACCATAGTTTGCGGTGTTTTTTGCCATACTCGCTCTCTCGGTGCTCCTTTGCTGCGTTTAAGTCATATAGATAGTCAAGGTAGCATAGCCCAGCCCACAGACGATTCCAACCAACACGAAATCCATCGAACAATCGTTCGGAGTTCGATGGAGATTCGTTTACTTGGACAAAACCGAGTCGGCTCTGTCCGAGTAAGTTTGAAGACGGCCGAATGTGTCTTGCTGCGTTTGCGGTTGGATACGCTGTCGAAGACGTGTCGTGCGGATTGTTGGCGAAAAGACGCCGTGCCAAGCTCGAGGCAGAACTCGACTCCATTGACGATATCTAATGCGAAATGGGCTGGCTCTGGGTATCCAGAACCAGCCCATTTGATGTTCGATGAGCCGAGTAGGCGTCTCTCACAAAAGTAACTAGGAGCTAGCGAGGCCTATCCGAATTGACCTCCTTGGCGGTGTCTTTTTCGAGCGCCGTGCGGCGGGCGCTGTAGGCGACGAGGCCGGCGCCTGCCGCGGCGAGTGCTGCAGCGGCTGCCGTAAGGGGAGCGTTGACATCGCCCGTGCCCGCAAGCGCGCCCGCTTTTCCGGAGCGCTTGCTATTGCCGTGGTCCTTGCCACTGCCGGAGCTGCTTCCGCCGGAGCCGCCGCTCTCGTCAGTACCGCCGCCACTCGAGCCGCCATCGCCGTCTGCTGTCATCGGGGCGTCGTGAAGTCCTGTCGTATCCGCGCTGCCGCAAACGCCGACCTGAACTTCTGAGCGCTCGCATGCCGCGTCAGGCACATGAAGCTCATGCAGTACGACACCCAGCGCCGAGTTTGCGCCCGGTCGAATTTCCTCGAGCGTTACGGGATCGAGCGCCACCAGATTACGCGCCTTCGCATACAGCGTGACGCGTTTGCCCACTTCGTCGCCCCAACTCTCGGGGATGGCGAAGCTCATGCGGAACTGTGCCGTGCAACCCGGTGCCAGCACGGCGTTGCCGTTGTCGGCTACCAGCGGGTGCGTTGCAAAACGCGCGCCCAGCGTCTCGAGCGCGTATTTCACGCGTGCCATATCGTTGTCCGAAGCGTCCTCGGCAAGCTCTGGGTCAAAGATCGAAGCCATGCGTGCGCTCGCGCCGAACCCGATGGATGCGCTGGAGAACGGCTGGCTGGAGCCCTCTCGGTACAGATCGATCGTGCCGGCGGTCAGCAAGGTGTTGCCGTCGTTTCGCACCGTGACCATGAAGGATTCGCCTGCTGCTCCGGGCACCACCGCGCCCGAGGTAGCGACCGCGCCCGTCGGAGTGGCACACGCCACCAAGGGCACTTCGATGCCGTGCAGCTCTGCCTCGCTCTTCTCCGCGCTCACAATGTGCGTGGCGAGCGCGGAGAGCATGCCTCCCGACGTCAAAAATGTCGTTATCTGATCGACGGGATGGTCCAGCTCGCACATCACGAACGGCTCCGTGAACAGATCGCCTGCCAAGGTGCTGGCGAAGATGCGGAAGTGCTTGCCCATCACTGCTACCGGGTTGCCTTCTTCGTCGTAGGTTTGCCCCACCTTGCCATCGGTGTTCTCTACATAGAGCACGCACCTGCCGTTGTTGCTTACGCTAAACGATGCCGGGCCACAGCCTACGGCACCCACGGGCTGCGTTGCAAATGCCGATGCTCCTCGCGTCCAAGTAATATGCTGCAGTTGCTCGTTGACGGTTGCCAAAAAGCCCGAATGTTGTGGCCACGGCACCGCGTGGGGTACTGTGGCATCTGGTGGCATAACGCCCCAACCCGCGATGGACTGGCCGATCACGGCGTACGATGTGCAGCCACAACCGTTTGCAGTTTCGTATGCAACGGGCACCACCATTTTGCCGTTGATATTCTCGGGTACGCCCAGCTCGATGCTCGATGGCGCTTGCGGAAAGCGGAGGACCTGACGGAACGTGAGGCTGTCGCCCAAATCATCCGACCACAGGGTGAAGCACTCCAGCGCAACCTCTGCCTCATTGCCCAGCGCCTTTTCTGCGGTGGTTCCGCGGCGGTGGAGGTAGGCGCCCGACAGACGTCCGTCGACCAGCGTCTTGCCCACCGTGATACGCGGGCACTGCAGACAATGGTGGCCATCCTCCTGAAGGCGGCCGCGCGAGATGCTGCGCCACGACGTGTGCGATATCACGCGAACTCCGTCGTTGCTTATGCGCAGGCGCACAACGGACAGTATGCCGGCTGTGCTTGCCGTATCGAAAAGGGTGTTGTCGCCGTCGGGGCGCTCGCCCGAGACCAGCAGCACGTAAGCGTCCTGGTTTTCTCTTCCGTCCGTATATTCCACTACGTCGAAGTCGTAATCGAATATGCCGTCGCGCTCCACGTCGCCCTCGCCAAAGCCAAGGGGGAAGTCCACGGGCATGGGGGCAGACCACGTGCCGTTTGCCTTTGTGTGCACCACCAGGCGCGAGCGGCCATTGTCGCCGTAGCGCACCGAGGCGATACGGAACAGGCATTCTACGCCGGCAATCATTGCCAGCTTCATGTGAGCTTCGCTGAGCACGCCAGTAAACAGCACGTTGTCGCTCGAGGGCTTGATGCCGCCACGCTCGTCCTCCGATACACCAGCAGAATTGGCGTTGGGGTCCGCAACGGCGTTCGTCGCCCGCCTGATATAGGTGTACTCATATATCGGCGCGGCGTTTTCGTCGTTCTCTATCAGTGCGTGGACGAAATGCTCGATCTGTCCCGTGTCGTCGCTTTCCGCATCCGCCTCGAGCTCAATGCGCGTGATCGCTTGATCCCAATCGCGCACGACAGGTGCGACATTCCTTGCGGTGGCCTTAACCTCGGCGCGTGCGAGTAGCTCGGCGTTGGTGACGATGGTGGCCGATGCGATAAATTGCGGCACGCTGCCCGCCTCGATGTTGCCGGGCATGCCGAAGCGGGCATCCAGCGTGTAAGGCGTATCTCCACCCAATGCGAGCTCAGAGCGCTGGAGCACATACTGGTTGCCATTGCTCACCGACATATTCCACGAATCGAGGAGTGTGGGCCACGACCCCGACCAAGCCTTGGTGGTCCACTTGAACATTACGAACTGGAGTATCACGTCGACATCGACGTCTGCACCTACGCGCAGCCGCGGAAGCTGGTGTCCATCTGCCTTCTCGTACCCAATGAACAGCGTGAGGGATGCGGCGCCGCGCACGGCAGACGAGGCGACGCCTGCAACGCCGGCGCCAAAGGTGACGGCAAGCCCGATCTGGATGGTGAACGATCCCGACGTATTGGAATAGTCGAGCGAAATGTTCTTGAAAAACGCCGCGCCGCTGCCGTGCGTGTGGGCGCCCACGGCGAGCGCCAGTTTTGCCAGCACCCAGGGGTTGACGTTTAAGAAAAACGGCACCGGTCCTAGGGTAAACTGCTCGGTCCAATTGAGGTCGGTTCTTACCTGGAAGAGTGCCTTAATATTGCCGTATGCGGGGTCGTTGTTGTCGCCCCAGGTTTTGCCCGCCCAATCGTAGGCGAGCGAGCCGTACAGCTGTGTGGCGATGTCCATCGTGAACAGCGGCGTGCAATGGTGGCGAAGGAGCTTGGTGTTTCTTGGGTCGGTGCCCGAACCGGCACTCATACTTTTGTACTGATTCCACTTCCCTTCCATCTCGTCGAGGTAGCGGTTTGCCTGCTTGGCGCCCGACTCGCGCGGTGACTTCTTCCAGTATTCCGGATCCGGATTGCCCGAATCGTTCATGTAGCCGACCGGTTTGTATCCTCCGCCAAACAGCACGTATCCGGCAAACGAGAAATCGAACAAAATGGGGAACGAGGGCATCCAACACGTGAACTTATTGCCGCCGATGCCGGGAAACGCCGCCGGAAAATCAAACGGAGTGATCTCTTGGTCCATGGTAGTGGGGATGATGGTGGTCGAACCCGATTCTGCCTTTGCGGCCGGCGCGGTGACAACGGCCATGGGGGAGGAGAGTGTATAGGTTTTGCCCTGATAGTCGAGGACAAAGCGCAGCTTGCATCCTTCTTCCAGAAGGCTCGACGCTGCATCGAGGAACGTGTCTTCGAGCGTGAACGTTGCCAGATTATTCGCGCCCGATGCGCTGGCCTTGACTTGGCCAATCTGCGTGACGGTTTCGGGTGAGCTGCTCGTGGCGGGCATTACCTTGTTGATGTGCAGCGTTGCCTGTCCACCCTGTGGCAGATGTGCCTGCACGGTAAAGGCGTGCGTGTTGGGTTGGTCGTTTGCCGTGTCGTCCTTCGGCATTGCCATAAACGTGGCATCGGCGTACTGGATGTCCCATTCGTCGAACGTGAGCTGTCGAAAGTACGGCTCGCCATCGGAGCGCGGACGCGTGGGCGCGGTTATGGCGGTGCCGCCCTGGATACGCGCAAGGGGAATCTCGACATCACGGTAGCCCGCCATGCTAATGGAGATGCCGCCGTTAAAGTCGTACGCGTCGAGAAGCGTTGCCTCGTCCACGTAGCCTTCCGAAAGAGGGGCGACCTCAAAGATGGCCGTGCCCTCGTCATCGGTCGTGGCGGTGAGCTGCTTGCCTGCGGCATAGCGCGATGTGAGCGTGACCTGGGCACCCGTGATGGGCGTATTCTTGTTGGCGACGTCGACCACGACCACACCGAACATGGTGCGCGAGAGGACGAGCACCCTGAAAGGGTCTTTTTCGTCGGCATAGGCTTCGGGAAGCGCGAACGGCAATATGAAGGCGTTTGCGCTTCCCGGCGCGCGCGGCAACATAATGCTCGCCAGCGAGGACGCTCCGGCAACAAGTAACGAACGGCGATCAAGCATCTTTGGCTCCCATCCCGCAGGTATCGGTGGAAATAATCCAATTTTGCGAGAAGGCGTCACGTGGCGGTAGTGCCGTTCGGGGACCAAAATGTCCAATTTGAGCGCGCGAAAGCGTCAGCCCCCGGAGCGCTTTCGATACGCCGGGCAGTCTGGCCGCTAGCGCAACATGTGGGCGACCAGCTCGGCGCGAGTTCCGATACCAAGTTTGGCATACACTCCTGATAGGCGGTTTTTAACGGTGCCCGGCGAAACTTCCATGTGGCGTGCGATTTCGGCGTTGGTCCATCCGCGGCAGGCGAGCATAGCCATGGTGAACTCCGTGGTCGTTAAATCGTCGGCAACGTCCTCGCCCGAATCGGGGTTGTGGATGCGCCGCCAGCCGTAGCTGAATCGATACGTAATCTCGATGATGCGTGCGAAATCGTCAGGGTATTGCGATTTTAGGCATGCCTCGATGAGTCCCTGCAAAAGGCCGTGGTGCTCACCAATGAGCTCGATAAGGCCGTCGGGGCGCGCAATGTCCCAAGCAGCTCCGAAGTGCGTTTTTGCGGCGTCGATGTCCTTGAGGCTCATGCATGCCATGGAAGCTGCCAGGTGCAGGAATAGTTCCGAGATGGGATAGCTTCCCTGTTTCATAATCAGGGCATTTTCCGCCATGCCTAGGCTGCGGCCGTATTCGCCGCGCAGATACAAGGCGTGCGCCATCACGTAGCTGGCGAACAGGCGCAGGCCTTCGGGCAGATGCGCCGCAAGTGGATAAAACTCTTCGGCAGAATACGGGGAAGGCAAATGCAACAGGACGCTCGCGGCTGAGGCGAACAGGATATGCGTGGCGTGGACGGCAGGCGATTCCTCATCAGGTGGCGTATCGAGGATGCCAGCAAGGCACCGGCGGGCGTCGGCGATACGGTTGAGCGACAGACTGGCGTATCCGCAGATAAAGCATGCGGAATAGCGCAGGGCGGGATCGGTGGCGTCAAGATAGGGGCGCGCCGTCTTGGCGGCGAGGGCGGCCTGTCCGCGAAAGTACAGCGCTTCTGCCGTGGCAATGGCGCGCGAATCGGGGTCGGAAATGCCTGCAACTGCAGCGTCAATCTGCCCCGGCACAAAGGCGGTGCACATCAACGGCATGGGAATGCGTGGGTAGCCATCGCAGTCCATCTTCCATCTCCCAACAGCTGGCAACAATAGCAGCAATTGTACTCCTGTTGCTCGGGACCCCTTTCGTTTTACTGCTCGGTTGACGCTGCGGATCGTTTTGGAAGGCTTACGAGCATGGTGGTCCCGTTCTCGGAACTTGTTTCGACCTCTACTGTGCCACCGTGAAGAGCTGCAATCTCCCAAACGAGCGCTAGTCCGAGTCCTGCGCCGCCGTATGCCCTGCTGCGGGATTTGTCTAGACGAAAGAACGGTTGGAAGATGCTCTCACGGTACTGCTTGGGTATTCCCGGGCCCTGGTCCTCGACTCGCAGGAACACGTGGCTGTCGTTGTCGCAGATGGAGACGGTAACGCTCGAGTCGGTGCGGCTATAGCGGATAGCGTTTTCGGCCAGGTTAAACACCAGCCGATAGAGGAGCGTGTCGCTCCCGATTACTAGAGCGTCTCCAGCACAATTGAGGGCTATGCCCCTTTTTTCGGCAAGTGGCGCAAGGTCGGTGAGGACCTCTTCGGACAAGGGGCCAAGCTCCACATCGTCCTCGCAAGGAACGCTGCGGAGCTCACTCATCTCGAGCAATACCTTGGCCATTCGAGACATGCGCTCGGTTTGTTCTTGTAGCAGGCCGAGTAGCTCGGCAGTTTCGGGTTGCAAACCGGAGTGCTCGGAGATGAATAGTTCAATCTGTGCTTGCATAAGGGCGAGCGGGGTACGCAGCTCGTGTGCGGCGTTGCCGGTAAACTGACGCTGTGCAGAGAACCCTTCGCCAAGACGGGCGATCATGTCGTTGAAAGAGGCGCTGCATCGTTGTAGCTCGATGGGCACATCTTCACTGAGCCTGATTTCGCTTAGGTTGTCAGGCTGCACACGCTCGACCTGGGCCGCAAAAGCCCGTAGCGGTTTGAGTGCACGGCCGCTCACAAAGTATGCCAGCGCGCCGCCAAGGAGTGTGACTCCAGCCGTGATGTACCAGGCTGTCGTGCCAAAAGACTCCTGTGCGTCGTTTACGACGATCGTGACCTCGTCATCGAGGCTCTCCTTCGTTGGGTCAAACGCCTGAGGTGCATCTACGCCGGCTGCGCTAAGGGCCGAGATGTCGCTGCCGATAGCATCCATGTAGCGCATGCCCGTATAGCCGACCAGACAGTTCGTCAGCACGCATGCCGCACACGTCAGCAGTGCCGTCATAATCGTTATGCGCCATTGCAGCGAAAGCCTTTTCATTCGCTATCCTCCATAACGTAGCCCTCTCCAATCCGATTGCGAATCGGGTCGTATCCCAAAGCGCTGCGTAGCTTTTTGCGGAGTGACGAGATGTGAACGCGGGTTGCGTTGCTAAAGCTGTTCACGCTGCTATCCCAAACGTGCTCGATAAGCTCCTCTTGGCTTACCGGTCGCCCCTGATTAAGCATCAGGTATTCCAAGATTCCCGTTTCCTTGCGTGTAAGAGATAGAGCCTCACTGTCCACGGAAGCGATGCGCGCCTTGGTGTCAAAGCTGAGCTTTCCGCAGGCTAATACTATGTCGCTTTGTGCGAAGCGCCTGAGGGTAAGGCTGCGGATCCTTGCCGCAAGTTCGTCCAGATGAAACGGCTTGGTAAGGTAATCGTTGGCGCCGGCATCGAGTCCGGCGACTTTATCGGATACTTCGTCACGCGCGGACAGAATCAGTACCTTAGTCTCGCAATCGGTTTTCCTAAGTTCCCTGAGCACGGTCATGCCATCGATACGGGGAAGGTTGAGGTCGAGTACCACGAGGTCAAAGACTTCGACGCCCAGCAGGTCGAGCGCCTCCTGTCCGTCGTGGCAGCAGTCGACGCTGTACGCCAAGTTTCGCAAGCTGCGCGCGATTGCATCGCACAGTGCTCGCTCGTCTTCGACGATCAAAATACGCATAACAGTCTCCTTGCACATTCCAAATCGCGCTTAACACGGATTTTATAGTCGATATGGTCCAATGGTCGCGTAACGAAAGGAGTGGTTGGGTTGTTCAAAGCGGTAAAACCCGTGGTACAGG
>DBGBJN010000146.1:0-3379 GCA_048449885.1 Collinsella sp. | reverse complement strand
CAACGACGGCAACCCTTCGACCAAACTCGTCGAGGCCGTCGTGGCGCTCGCTCGCGCTGGTATTCAGGTGGTTCCCACCTCGGGCCGCAACCGTACCATGATCCACGAGGACGCGCGCGTGCTCGGCCTCAACTCCTACATCGGCGAGATGGGCGGCCTGGTCATGTACGACCTCAAAGCCAACGATTGGGAGTATCTGACCGGCGACATGCCCTACGACTCCTCTTGCGGCCTCACGCCGCACCAGGTGATCGAGCAGACCGGCGTGTGCGAGAAGATCCTCGCCCGCTGGCCGCACAAGATCGAGTATCACAACGACATGTCGACCGGCTACAAGTACCGTGAGGTCACCGTCGGCATGCGCGGCGATGTGCCCGACGATGAGGTTCAGGCCATCCTGGACGAGGCCGGCTGCGGTCTGATCTGGGCTTGCAACGGTCACCTGACGCATCTGTCCAAGCCGACGACGCTCGAGCTCGATCGCGTCGAGGACGGTCGCGCATTCAACATCAACCCCGCGGGTCTCAACAAGGGCGTTGCCATCGCGCGCTTCTGCGAGCACCTAGGGATCGAGCGCGAGGAGACGCTCGCGCTCGGCGATTCCGAGTCCGACTTCTACATGGCCGATCACGTGGGCACGTTCTGCCTGGTCGAGAATGGCCTGACGAGCGCCGGCGCGCCCGAGTTCCTGGCTGCTTGCGAGAACGCTTTCGTTACGCGCGGCAAAATTGTCGACGGTTGGGCGGCGACGGCAGAGCTGCTGGTCGCGGCGCGTTCGTAGCGCGGCGTCGCCGCACTTGGACATGTCTTTTCGAGAGAGACTGGTGAGGTAATGTCCGATATCGAGAATCCGGCAGGCGACACGCGCCCGATTGGCGTGTTCGATTCTGGTTTGGGCGGTCTGACGGTTGCGCGCGCGATTGCGACGGCGCTGCCGCACGAGTCCGTCTACTACTTTGGCGACACCAAGCGCTGCCCTTACGGCACGCGCACCGAGGATGAGGTGCGCTCGTTTGCGTTGCAGGCGGGTCGTTGGCTTTCGAAGCACGACGTCAAGATTATGGTCATCGCCTGCAACACGGCGACCGCTGCGGCCTTGCGTCTGGCCCAGCAGGTGCTCGACGTTCCCGTGATCGGTGTGATCGCGCCGGGTGCCCGTGCGGCAATCAACAGCACCCGCTCGCGTCGCGTGGGCGTGCTCGCCACCAACCTCACCATTCGCTCGGGCGCCTACACGCGCGCCATTCAGGATCTAGATGCCGGCGTCGATGTATACGGCTGTCCTGCCTCGAGCTTTGTCGAGGTTGTCGAACACGAGCTCGCCTCGGGTGCGCATCTGCAGGAACAGTGGCTTGAGAACGAGGACATCTTCGATACGCCTGCCGTGCGTGCGCTGGTGGGTGCCACGGTTGAGCCGCTGCGCGACCACGGTATCGATACCGTGGTGCTCGGCTGTACGCATTTTCCGCTGTTGGTGGGACCTATCCGCCATGCGCTGGGGCCTGGGGTGCGCGTCGTGAGTTCCGCCGAGGAGACCACACGCGAGCTGACCGATATCCTCACGCGCCGCGAGCAGCTGGCGGGCGACGCCGCCGAGCCACAGCATCGTTTTGCCACGACGGCCGATAACATTGCCGAGTTTGCGGTGGCGGGCAGCTTTATCTTTGGTCAGCCGCTCAAGAGCATCGAACATATCGATATCGATGAGCTGAAATAGATGTAAGGCAGCCGCCAAAGCCTTCGCCACATCTTTTGCCGAAAGGATATTTCTATGGAGTACATGCAGGTCAACCGCGCCAACGGTCGCGCCGCCAACGAGTTGCGCCCCGTTAAGCTCACCCGTGGCGTCATGAAGCACGCCCACGGCTCGTGTTTGGCCGAGTTCGGCGACACGCGCGTGCTGTGCGCCGCCACTATCGAGGAGGGCGTGCCGGGCTGGCGAAAGGGAGCTAAGGCCGGCTGGGTGACCGCGGAATACGCCATGCTGCCGGCGTCGACCGGCAAGCGCTGCAAGCGCGAACACGCCAACCGCAAGGGTCGCTCCATGGAGATCGAGCGCCTCATTGGCCGCAGCCTGCGTACCGTCGTCAACATGAAGGCGCTCGGCGAGTACACCGTCACCGTCGACTGCGATGTGATTCAGGCCGATGGCGGCACGCGTACAGCGAGCATCACCGGCGCCTGGGTGGCGCTGCACGACGCCCTCGCCATGTGGGTCGAGGCGGGCAAGATCGAACGCATCCCGCTTATCGGCCAGGTGGCTGCCATCTCCATGGGCGTTGTCGACGGCAATACGCTGCTTGACCTCGATTATTCCGAGGACAGCCATGCCGAGGTCGACATGAACCTCGTCGCCACCGAAACCGGTGAGATGATCGAGCTCCAGGGCACCGGCGAGCAGGCGCCCTTTGACCGCAAACGCCTCAACGCCCTGCTCGACCTGGGCGACAAGGGTATCGCCGAGCTCATCGAGCTTCAGCGCCAAGCCATCGCCTAACCTGCCAAATAGGGACAGGTTTATTTTGGTAGGTTTTATCTGCGGAAATGCTGCGTTGAAAGGTCTGATTGCCTGAGAGGGGAGAGGCCAAGTGCCCGAACGCCCCTCACGCAGCTTGCTATAGAGACAAGGAGGCCAGTTATGGCACTTGAGAAGATCGACATCGACACTCTCGACCCGGCTGCAACTATCGTCGTGGCAACCGGCAACGCCCATAAGCTCACCGAGATTGAGGCCATTTTGGGCAAGGTCATGCCCGAGGTACGCTTTGTGGCGCTCGGTCAGCTGGGCGATTTTGAGGATCCCGAGGAAAACGGCACGACGTTTTTGGAGAACGCCATCATCAAGGCGCAGGCTGCCGTCGAAGAGACGGGGCTCATGGCCATTGCCGACGATTCGGGCTTGGTCGTCGACGCGCTGGACGGTGAGCCCGGTGTGTATAGCGCGCGCTACGCGGGCGTTCACGGCGACGATGCCGCCAACAACGCCAAGCTGCTCGTGAATCTGGATGGCGTGGCAGACGAGGATCGCACCGCGCGCTTTATGAGCGTCGTTGCACTCATCGACACGGACGGCCTGGTCACCTATGGCGAGGGCACCTGCGAGGGCGTTATCGCGCACGAGGGTCGCGGCGATCACGGCTTTGGCTACGACCCGCTGTTCCTGCCGGTCGATACGCCGGGCAAGACCATGGCCGAGCTGACGGCGGACGAGAAGAACGCCATCAGCCATCGTTTCCACGCGCTCGAGCATCTGTCCGCCAAGCTGACGGGCGAGGAGTAGACCGTGCGTGCGGTGGTGCAGCGCGTGCTCAACGCCAGCGTGACAGTCGACGGCGAGTGCGTGGGCCGTATTGGACGCGGCTACTTGGTGCTGCTGGGC
>DBGBJN010000145.1:0-3374 GCA_048449885.1 Collinsella sp. | reverse complement strand
ATGGGCTTTGCCCGCGATGTCGCCGACCGCGTCGTCTTTATGGACGGCGGCGTCATTGTGGAAGAGGGTACGCCGAGCGAGGTCTTCGACCACCCCAAGAGCGAGCGCACCAAGGCGTTCTTGGGCAATATCTCGTAGCCGGTTGATGTAACTGCCGTTACAAAAGAGCGGGGGCTGGACTTGAATCCAGCCCCCGCCCTTTTGTAGGGATGGGGATGTGCTTTGATGCAGGCTCTTTTGGAGGCCCTGGGTTCGTTACGCGAGCTCGGCTCCGAGGGCCTTGCAAGCGGTCTCGCCCTCGTCGTCGGGCGCGTCGTAGCAGATGGTGGAGTCCACGACGTTGACGCCGGCCTCGTCGGCGTCGGCCTTCCAGTTGTCCATCCACTCGCCCTCGGCCCACGAATAGGAGCCAAAGAGGACGACCTTCTTGTCGCCGAGAGCCTCCTTGACCTCGTCCCACATCGGCTGGAACTCATCGTACTCGAGTTCCTCGGAGCCCATGGCTGGGCAGCCGAAGGCGAAGGCATCATATTCGGCGGCCTTGTCGGCAGAGAAGTCGGCGCAGGGGATGACCTCAGTCTCGGCGCCCGCGGACGTGGCGCCTTCGGCGACGAGGTTTGCCATGGCCTCGGTGTTGCCCGTGCCGCTCCAGTAGACGACGGCGATCTTGCTCATGTTGAGTCCTTTCAGTTGTGCGGCAGGTCGCCGCGGCTTCTATGTTCTATCGGGTTGCCTGGGCAAGTTGCGCCAAGCTGCAGCCCTGCTGATAGATGTAGGTAAGGTATTGCGTGCATGCACGATAGGAATCGAAGGTCGTGAGCGCCTGTTCGACGTTTGTGTATACCTTCCAGGCGCCAAAGACCTTATAGTTTTCGCCGTGCTGGACGATAAACTGATGGACATCTTCGTAGGGATAGCCCAAAAAATAGCCAATTTCGTGGGGGAACTCGCACATGCACCCCGTATCACAGTGCCTATTTCGCGCGAGTGCGCAGACACTGCCGTCATAGGCGCTTTCTGCGGCATTGCTGCTTGCCAGCGTGATGCGCGCGGCGAGATGCACCAGGGATGCGGGCAGGTTGTGGACGTCGTAACCTTCGGCGACAAGCGCCGTCGTGGCGCGGGGGTCGGAGAGGTATCGCATGAGGTCCGCAGGGCGGTACACATAGATGAGCACTCCGCAGGGGCGCCAGACCAAAACGCTCATATGGATCCCGAGCGGCTGGAGCTCGCGGTTGCATTGGGCTATGACGGCGAGCAGGCGAGAGCGTCGCTCTTCGATTTGAGCGACGCCGAGTTTTCCGTTTTGGTTGGCGTAAACGCCGGGATAGGTAAAGAGCGAAGCCGGCTTGATACCTGCGAGCGTAGGGGAGCAGTTGCGCACGACAGCCGTTTGGTATGTTGGGATGTCAATGGTTCGAGTCACGTTGCCCCTTTCGAGCCCTCACTTGTTAGCCTAGGAAAACTTATACACGAAAGTAAGCCATGGTCAACAAAAAAGTTTGAAGCGGGAAACTAATTGACCGAACGGACATGATTTTGGGTTAAGATGGGGACACCCCATGGGGGTATCTAGATAGGGCTACTTGAAAGGGGAACGCATGAGTGACTTGCTCAACCCTGCGAATCTCATCGTGCTGGCCGTCATTGCCGTCGGCATGTTTTTTGGACTGCGTCGCATTGCCGCTTCGACACACGGGAAGAGTTGCTGCAGCGATGGTGCGAGCGGCAAGAAGGCCAAAAAGGTTGTTGTGGTGGATACCGATGCGTCACACTATCCCTATAGCGATGAGCTGCTCATCGGCGGCATGAGCTGTGACGGCTGCGCTCAGAACGTGGCCAATGCCCTCAATGCGCTGGACGGCGTGTGGGCAACGGTGACGTATGCGGATCACACGGCACGTGTGCGCTCTAAACAGCCGGTTGATCGTGGTGTCCTCGAGACGGCCGTGAAAGACGCGGGCTACTACGTCATGACGCTGTAAGCGCCGCCCCGGATGCGCTTCCTTGGCTAGGCTCGTCCGCGCAGTTCGATGTCTTGGATATCGTCGAAGTCGATGGCGATGTCTTTGAGCTTGAGGAGCTTGAAGGCGGGGAGTACCTCGTCGAGAATGCCGGTGCGGGAGCGATAGCCGTACGTATCGTAATAGGTGACACGAACCAAGTCGCCACGTTTGAGACCCTCGAGCTTTTTAGAAAGTACGAGGGCTTTTTCTTCCGTGAGCTCACGTTTTGGCTCGACGGTGATTTCCTGCTTGCGCACGAGTTCGTAGTATCCCGTGAGGGCGGCAAAGGGCATAAACTGTGCGGCGCGGTTGGCGCGCACGGCACCGTTGGCAGTGAGGTTGGGGTCGGCGACGCGGCGTCTGCCCTCGGGGTCCGCCAGGCGCTCGAAGGCGGTCGGCGGGCGCACGGGCTGTTGTTTGGGCTTAGGCACGGTGTCCTCCAACTTGGTCGTTGCGTTCGCGCGCGGTGGCGCCGGCGGTAAAGCTTAATCCCTTGACCAGGGCGTTCTTGCCGTACTTGCCTTTCACAGCCAGGACGGCGCGCGCCAGGTCGCGCTCGCGCTCATCGGCCTCGACATCGCTGAACAGATCGATGGTGGCAAATTCCTCGGGCATGAGGTTGCCAAATCCCAGATTGATACGCTTGACCGGTCGCTTGGGGTCGACAGTCTGCGCCCAAAGGTCATCGAAATACCCCATGATCTTCTTAAACGAATTGGTGCGCTCGGGCAGCTTGCGCGAGGCGTTGGAGTGCGCAAAGAGCGCGGCATAGCCACCACGCGGTTTGCCGCCATGCTCTCCCACAAAGATACCATCGATTGCCTGCGCTTCGCGCACCAGGCGGCGCCGTTCGTCATCGCGCTGGACGGGCTTGGGAGCACGGGGCGCGAGCTCGGGGCCGGCGGTTGCGGTGGGTTCGATGCTCGACGTACTCGAGCGCAGGTGTCCGCATCCGTCCACATATTGTGCAGTACCGCTGGCATCAAGCCTGCGTATGTCAGCGCGCTCGCTCGCGTAGCCCACAAAGAGCGAGATACTGTCGCAGACCACGTGCTTATCGACCAAGTCCAACACGGCGTTGTCGACCATCTCGCGCAAGACGGTGTAGGCCTGCTCGTAGGCATAACCCTTCGAGAGCACCTGTCCTGTGGTGGTCGAAGTTGCTTGCGGGCGATAGGCTTGGATATCGGCGATGGTTGTCGGTTCGCGCCCAAAGGCGTGGTCGATGAGATATTCGGCATTGACGCCGAGCTCGTCGTAAAGCAGGTTTTCGTCGAGCGCCGCGACGCCCATCAGGTCGTAGACGCCATACTTTTCGAGGCGGGCTGCCACACCGGGGCCGATGCCCCAGATGTCGGTGATGGGGCG
>DBGBJN010000144.1:0-2739 GCA_048449885.1 Collinsella sp. | reverse complement strand
GTGGTGGAGGTGTACAGATTACCCATTGAACGTGCTCCAAACGTGATGCAGGCCGGCGATGAACTTGTCGATGTCGGCCTTGTCGTTGTAGAAGGCCACGCTGGCGCGGCAGCAGGCGAGGTTCTCGACGCCCAGCCAGGTGAGCAGCGGCTGTGCACAGTGGTGACCGGCGCGAATGCAGACGCCGTCCATGTCCATGATGCTCGCGACGTCGTGCGGGTGGATGCCCTTGACGTTAAAGCTCACAACGCCGTGGTGGTTGTCCCAATAGATGGAGCCGATGATCTGGACAAAGTCGAGCTGCATGAGCTCACCCATCAGGTAGTGGACGAGTGCCTGCTCGCGGGCCTGGATGTTCTCGTAACCCACCGTGTTGACCAGGTAGTCGAGTGCCGCACCCGTGGCGAAGATGCCGGCGGCGTCCTGCGTGCCGGCCTCGAACTTCTCGGGGACGGGCGCCCAGACGGCGTCCTGCTCGGTGACCGAATCGATCATTTCGCCGCCGGTGAGCATGGGCGGCATGGCGTTGAGCAGGTCCATCTTTCCCCACAGCACGCCGATGCCCATGGGGCCCATGGCCTTGTGCGCGCTAAAGGCAAAGAAGTCGGCGCCCAGGTCGGCCACGTTGACCGGCATGTGCGGCAGCGACTGCGCACCGTCGACGACCAGGTAGCCGCCGTACTCGTGCACGAGTTTGCCGAGGTTCTTGACCGGGTTCTCGACGCCCAGCACGTTGGAGACCTGGCCCACGGCCAGGATCTTGGTCTTGGGACCAACCTTGGTAAGAACTTCCTCGGTGGTGAGCTGGCCGGTCTTGGTGGGGTAGAGGTAGACGAGCTTGGCGCCGGTCTCGCGGCAGACCTGCTGCCACGGAATCAGGTTGGAGTGGTGCTCCATGATAGTGATGACGATCTCGTCGCCGGGCTTCAACACCGTGGGCGCAAAGCTCTTGGCGACCAGGTTGAGCGACTCGCTCGTGTTGCGGGTGAAGACGACCTCGTTGGCCTGTGAGGCGCCGATGAGGTCGGCGATCTGCTGGCGGACCTTCGCGATGGCCTCGGTGGCCTCGACGGACAGCGAGTACAGGCCGCGCAGGGGGTTGGCGTTCATACGCTGGTAGAAGTCGCGCTCGGCGTCGAGCACGCAGGCAGGGCGCTGCGCGGTGGCGGCACTATCGAGGAAGGCGATCTCGGGGTGCTGCTGAAACAGCGGGAACTGCGCCTTGTAGGGGTTGGTCTCGATGTCCACAGTGGGCCAGCCGCGCGAAGCCTCGTCGCTGGCGTCGAGCTCCATGGGCTCGGGGGCAGTACAGGTGTCGCATTTAACGTGCTCGGTGTCGATCATGCGAGCTCCTCTTCAAAGTTGTCGATCAGGTTGTTGCCAAGGCGGACGACGGCTGCGCGGGTGCGCTCGTCGGTGGCGGAAAGCGCGGCGTCCTCCAGCTTGGCGCGGATGAACAAGTCCTCGGCGGCGTTTTGGTCAAGGCCTCGGCAGGCGAGGTAGAACAGTTGCTCGTCGCGGACGTGACCGATGGTGGCGCCGTGGTTGCCGGCGACGTCGTCCTCGTCGCAGAGAATGACGGGAACGGTCTTGTTGTCGACGCCCTTGTTGGCCAAAAGCACCGTCTCGCGCTCGGTGCCGGTTGCACCCTTGCAGCCGTGCACGAGGTCGATGGTGCCGCGGTAGACCTTCTTGGACGTGCCGGTCAGCACGCCGTTGGCGTCGATCTCGCACTCGGTCTTGCGACCGCGGTGGCGCAGCTCGTAGTTAAAGTCGCGCACCTGCTCTCGGGCGCCCAGGTAGTCAGTATCGATGGTGACCTTGGCGGTATCGCCTAGCAGGTCGCCGGCAAGGCCGGTGGCGCTGGCGCCAGCACCCAGGACGGTGTGCTGCACGTTGACGCGCGCGCCCTCGTCCAGGAACAGGCCGGTGTCGTCGAGCGCGATCCAGCTATCGTCGAGCGTCTGCGTGCAGGTCACGTTGACGGTGGCGTACTCGTGGGCGCACACGCGTAGCACGGAGCCCACGACACCCTCGCCGGTAACGGGGGAGTCCAGGGCAATAAGCAGATCGAGCGTTGACTGAGGACGGGCGACGACGTCGATGGCGGCGATGGCCGCGGCTGCATCGACACCGCTCACGCGCACGGTAACCGTGGCGTGCTTGTATGCGGGTGCATCGATGACGATGCGCTTGGTAGCGTGCTCGGCCAAGTAGGCGTAGGCAGCCTCACCCATGCCGGTTTCGAAGGCCTCAGCAGGGGAGAGCTCTTCCTCGAGCTTAATGGCGCCGGCCTGGTAGACGGAGGTTGCGGGCACGTCGAGCTCGGTCTCGGGCGTGATGCGGGCGCGGTCGGCGGCATCGCCGGGCGCGGAGGCGCGGCGCTCGGGGAAGCGCTCGGCGATGGCTTCCATGGCGGCATCGAAGGCGTCGTCCGAGCCGGCAAACTGCTCGTCCAGGCCCTCAGCCTCAACGGCCTCGGCGGGAGCGGCGGCAAGCTCGTCAGAGAGCTCGAGCTTGGTCTGGTTCATCTTGAGCCAACCCCAAGTGGCAGCCGGCATCGAATTGACCTGCTCAAGGGTGGTAGCAGCGGTGTTCGTGGTCTGTTTCATTATCCGATCGCTCCTTCCATCTCGAGCTTGATCAGGTTGTTCATCTCGACGGCGTACTCCAGCGGCAGCTCCTTGGAGACCGGGTTGGCAAAGCCGTTGACGATCATGGTACGGGCTTCTTCCTCCG
>DBGBJN010000143.1:0-3039 GCA_048449885.1 Collinsella sp. | reverse complement strand
TCATGGCGTTGGCGCCCAACTTCCAGGTGCTGTTCATCTCGCGCATCATCCTGGGCTCCGTCTCGGGCGCACTGCTCGCCGTGGGCGTGACGTACATCCCCGAGCTTCTGTCTCCGCAGCAAACTTCGCTTGCCATCTCGGTGGTATATGGTGCGTTTTCCGTGGCAATGGTCTTTGTCACTTCGATCGGCAAGTTTGTGGCCGACACGCTCGATTGGCACGTGGCCATGTACGGCACGCTGGCCTTTGCCGTTCTGATCTGCGGAGCGCTCGTGGCGTTTATGCCGCGCGCTGGGCAAACCGACGAGCCCGCCACTTTTCGCGAGCAGGCGGGTCTGCTACGCGAGCCGAGCATCATCACCGGCATGCTCATCTTTTTGTTTGGCGTGGGGTCGGTCTACGTTTTCTACGGCTACGTGACGCCTTATCTTGAGCAGGTGCTGGGCATGGGCACGGTCGAAGCCAGTACCACGCTCATGGCCTACGGCGTGTTCTGCCTGATCTCGAACATCCTGGGCGGATGGATCGATGCGCGCTTTGGCATGAAGGCGCTACTCGTGACGTTTGTGCTGCAGGCTGCAGCGTTACTCGGACTGTTTGCTGTGGGCGGCACCATGCCGCTCGCGCTGGTCTTTGTCTTTAGCCTGGCGCTGCTCATGTACCTGTTCTCGGTGTCGTGCATCACGCACTTTATGGACGTGGCACGCAGCCGCCATCCCAAGTCGATGGTACTCGCAAGTTCGGTTGAGCCCATGGCGTTTAACGTCGGCATCTCGTTTGGCACCGCAGTGGGCGGCGCCGTGGTAAGCAGCGTTGGCATTGCATATGTAGGCGCAGTGGGTGCCGCGTTCTCGCTTGTGGCCTGGGTGCTTACGCTGGTGACGATTAAGTTGGCTCGCTGGGAGCGCCGTCGTCAATCAGCACAGCCCCGGATGCAGGCATAGGGGCGAACATAGCCCAAGGTGGCGAGCAACCGGTGAAAACCGTCCCATACGAGTAGTGTTTATCCGCCTGCAAGCTCCAGCAGTGCAATTTCGTGTACTTCAGATACACACTTTTCTACTATTTCGTGTATTCCAAGTACATGAAATCGTACTAAACTATGTATCTGAAGTACACGAAATTGGAAAGGCGGCCCCATGCGCAGATCAATCGAATCCGTTATCGAATCATGGGCGACAAAGGACGCGTCGCGCCCCCTCCTCATCCGTGGTGCGCGACGCGTAGGCAAAACGTACGTTGCCGAGGAAATCGGCAGACGAATCGCCGGCGATGCGTTTGTCAAACTCGACTTTCAGACCGATCTTGAGCTGATCGCTCCGCTGTTCGACTGTCCCACCGACGACGTTGACGCCATCGTGGCGCGAATCTCAGACTATAAACGCACCCCCATTCGCAAAGAAACCGCCTTCATCCTGTTTGACGAGGTGCAGCTCTGCGAACGGGCGCTCAACTCGCTTCGCTTTTTTTCGGGTTCGGGCTGGCGCATATGCGCGACCGGCAGTCAGCTCGGCGTCGCCACGCGCAAGCGCAAGTTGCCTTTTCCCAGCGGCGTTCGTCAAGAGACCATGCATCCTATGTCGTTCGAGGAGTTTCTCTGGGCGCTCGACGAGGAGCAGATGGCCAATGCCATTCGTACCCACGCCGGCACGCTCGAGACCTACGCCGCGCACCAAGCCGCGCTCAGCCTGTTTCATCGATACCAGATCGTGGGCGGCATGCCCGCCGCCGTCAACGCATATCGCAAGACGTTATCCATCGAGGATGCGCGCGTCGAGCAGCGCGAAATCGACGAGACCTATACCGCCGATATGACCGACCCCGAAAACGGGATCAGCGGCGTGGCGGCGCGCAAGGTCTGGCGCTCCATTCCGTCCCAGCTGCTGAGATCGTCCACAAAAAAATTCAAGTACTCCGAGGTCGAACGCGGAGGCCGTCGCGCCAAGCTTATCGAGCCGCTCGACTGGCTCGAAGGCGCCGGCATCATATCGGTCAACAACCTGACCGAAGGCATCGAGCCTCCCCTCGTTCCCTTCGACGACGAAGATGGAAGTTTCTTTAAGGTCTATCTTCTCGATACCGGCCTCATGTTCTACAAACTCGGCATCAACCCGCGGCTCTGGCTCGACCTCAAAGAGGATTCCGCCATAGCGCTATCTTCCGACTTCCGAGGCGCCCTGGCGGAAAACTCGGTCATGCAAGCATTTTCGGGCAATAGCTTGCAGACGTATTACTGGGTGCCGCCGTCGTCTTGGAAGACGGCCGGCGAGCTCGATTTTTTACTTCAGACCGACCGTATGGAAATTGTGCCCGTCGAAGTAAAGTCCGCACGTAACGTGCGCGCGAGAACCCTCGGGTCGTTTATGGACAAAGCCCGATCGCCATATGCCTACATTTTGTCCGAGAACAATTTTTCCCGCAGCGAAACCGATGACGGGCGCGAGCTGCGCCACCTCCCCTTGTACGCAGCGGGCTTAATTGGAGCAAACTGCCTCAAGAGCAGTCTGTAAGCCCTGCGCGACCGCCTAGAAAGGAAGCCGCTCATGCAACGCATTCTTTTTATCTGCTATGGAAACATCTGTCGCTCGACGATGGCTGAGTCGGTGTTTACCGAGCTGGTGCGGCGCGCCGGGCGCGCGGGCGAGTTTGTCATTGATTCCGCTGCGACCTCGACCGAGGAGATCGGCAACCCGCCACACCACGGTACCGTTGCCAAGCTGCGCGAAGTCGGGATTCCCGTCGTTGCGCACCGTGCCCGCCAGGTGCGTCGCGCGGAGTATGGCGACTGGGACCACATTGTCTATATGGACGACGAGAACGCCCGCGGCCTGTACCGAATTTTTGGGAAGGACCCCGATGGCAAGATCTCGCGCCTGCTCGATTGGACCGATCGCCCCGGCGACGTGGCCGACCCCTGGTACACCGGCAATTTCGACGCCACCTACCGCGATGTACTCGCCGGTTGCACCGCCATGCTCGAGCAGCTGTAGGCGCTCGGGCGGCGCGGGCACACGGGCCACGCCATCGGCATAAAACGAG
>DBGBJN010000142.1:0-2136 GCA_048449885.1 Collinsella sp. | reverse complement strand
GCCATCGACGATGCTCGGCTCAATCTCCAACACCTGCTGCGCACGGTTCAGGCACGCGGCAGCACGCGGAAGCGTCAGCACCACCATCTGGGCCATCATCACAAAGAACAGGATCAGAATTGCATACTCCAGCACCGCCGAGATACTCGCAATCTGCATGGCGTGGGCGCCTACGCGGTTGCCGCCCACCCACAACACCGCCACCTCGGCGATGTTCATCAAAAAGAAGCTTGAGCTGTCGAGGCCCACAAACAGGTGGTTGACTTTGATAGCGTTGACGGCGTATTCGCTAAACACCTCGTCCAGACGCCGTTCCTCGTGGCGCTCCTTGTTAAACGCACGGATGACGCGCACGCCCACAACATTCTCGCGCAGCACCACGTTCATGCGGTCGATAAAGCTCTGCAAGCGCATAAAGATCGGAGCCGCGTTGGCAACCGTAAAGACCGCCGCCACCAGCACAATCGCAACGACTACGCCCAGCAGCGTGCCCATGGCAGGATCGATAAACCAGGCGAAGATGATGCCCGCCACAGCCAAAAACGGCACGGGCAGCACCAGCTGAATCGTCTGCAGAATCGCCTGCTGAATCACGTTGATGTCGTTGAGCGAACGCGTGATCATCGATCCGGTGCCAAAGCGCTCAAAATCGCTGGCCGCGAGCTCGAGCGATTTGTCGTACACGGCATTGCGGATATCGCAAGCCACGTTGGCGGCCAGGCGCGCCGAAAGACAGCAGCCCAGCACCGTGCCGCCGCTAGCCATGCTGGTCGCGATAAACATGTATAGGCCGTTGCGTAAAATGTAGTCGACATCGCCCGTGGTAATACCGGTGTTGACCATGTTCGCCAGCATCGTGGGAACCAGCAACGTACCGACGTTATCCACCAGCAGCACCAGCAGCGTCACTGCGACAAGCCCTCGATAGGGCTTTAGAAACCTCATTAACAGTCGCACGACTCCCCCTCACCTTGATTCTCGGCTTGGCTCTCGGCAGCGATATGCTGCTTAAATGTCTCGCACTCCTCGCCGAGCACCTGAGAGAATTTGCCGATCAAGCGCATAATCTCGCACTGCTCACATGGCTCAAGCGCGCCAAAGGCTCGCTGCTCGGCCTTGAGTGCCGGCAGCGCATAACGCTCGGCAAATCGCCTGCCCTCTTCGGTCAGGCTCACAACCTTGTTCTTACGGCTGCCTTCGGCAAACTCCAACGTTGCGAAGCCCCGCGCCGTCAAGGTTTTAATTGCCGAGTTGATGGTCTGCTTGCTGTAGAACCATTCGCTTGTCAGACGGCTTACGGCAATACTGCCGCCCGCCGTGCTGGTGTCGACGAGCATCCAGTAAGCGCAGTCCGAAAGGCCGCAGGCGCGCGAGAACTCCGAATAGATATGGTCGAGTCCATTGAGCAACCGGTCGAAGTCGACCAGCGCAACCGCACTATTCATCTATCCCACCATTCGATTGTCCGACTTTTGACCAATTTTGTGTCTCTAGATTAGTCCGAGTTTTGACTATCGTCAACAGGCTCTCCGCAAATGCGTGCACTTTTATGGCCTATCGGCAGAAAAAGACCGCCGGCGCGGGGGCGGTGCCAGCGGTCACGTGAAAATCGAGTTTTATTGCCTGTTAAGCGGCGACGGCCTCATAGACCGTAGCGCCCGAGAAGCTGTCATGCAGGCTCTTGCCGGCAATCCACGGCAGCTCGACGACCTCGCAGACCGTGTTGACCAGCTCGGAGCAGTCAGTAAAGTGGCCCTTGTCGTTGAGGGCCTCGCAATCCTGAACACGCCAATAGCCATCGGTGTGCGTGATGTAGTACTCGTGATCGTTGATCGACACGAAAGCGCGCGTCTTGGAACGCAGCAGCTTCAGAAATCCTTCGAAATCGGTCTCGATGACATCTCCAGCCTGGAACATGATGTTACCTCCTGGCCCGGCGCCACCACGGCGCATTGATAAACGTTGGTACTCCTTTAGTAAAACCTTTATCAGAGGTTATGCGTTCGTCATTTAGGCAAGTGGTAAAAAACCGCAGGGTAGACGGGATAAAACGTTTAACCATCCCATTTGTTTGTCACATTCTGAAGGTACTTTTATGCAAACCTACTTTCCCAATTGGAATCTATCCTTTTGGCC
>DBGBJN010000141.1:0-5021 GCA_048449885.1 Collinsella sp. | reverse complement strand
TTCTAGTAAGCCGATGCGACACCGGAACTGTTCCTTTGTCGCATCGGCTTACTGTAATTATATTTTCCTGTATTACCTTTGCAGGTTCTAATGGAGGGGATACCGAAGTAGCTGCTAGTAAGTAAACGTAGCCGCTCAGCGGGAGCCGCCCATATATCGTTCCACGCGCAGTTTCGCAGCGAAGCGAGAATGTTTGAGCATGGAACGATATATGGGCGGCTCCCGCTGAGCGGCGGACCTTCGTCTACCTGATATGAGCGGGTTTTCCGCCCCAGTAGAAGCGGCAGAAGGCTCGTTTGCGCTTTTGGGGCTTGCCTACTAGCTCCATGGTTGCGATGGCGATGTCTTCGGCAGCGTGGGGGCGGCGTAGTACTTCGCCGTTGATGAGTAGGGCTTTGAGTGATTCGGGATGGTCGTGTAAGTGACGAAGGGTTACGATGAGTTCTCGTGCGGTGGTGACATGCATGCTGGCGCCCATGCCGGTGAGCATCGTGGTGTTGGCCTTTTCCTGGCCGTATGATTTGCCCAACAGGATCATCGGCAGATGCGCACACAGGCACTCGGTGACGGTGAGTCCGCCCGATTTGAGGATTGCCAGGTCGCAGCCGTGCATGAGGGCCGCCATGTCGTCCACGTAGTCCAGAACCGTGACGTTATCGAGCTTCATGGCGTCGAAGAGCGTCTTGAGTCGGGTGGCGTATTCCTTATCCTTGCCCGGTAAAAAGACAAAGTGCATGTCCTCAAAGCTGCGTAAGAAGGGGAGCGTGTGGTCCATCGCGGCACGGAAACGCACATATGGTTGGGGCAAACTGGCGCCGGCCATCACCAATACGACGGTTTTGTCTATGGGGAGATTGAACTTGCTGAGCTCATCTTCGCGTTTGTAATCGGTATCGAAACCGGCTCGGATGGGGATGCCCGTTATGCGGATCTTTGACTCGGGAACTTTGCGCGGGCGCAGCGTTTCGGCCATAAACTCGTTGGCCACGCAGAACAGGTCGGTGTCCTTGTGGGGCCAAAAGCCTTCGACTTCATAGTCTGTTGGTACGCAGATGACCGGATAATCGATACCCGTAATTACGCGGGCGCCCACGGCAACATTGGCCGCTGTGATGTGCGTTGCGACCACGGCTATAGGCCTGCGGCGACGAATATATTCGTTGAAGGCGGGGAACATAATTCGCGACCATGCCGTGCCGCCACCCCAGAGAAGATGTCCCGTAAGCGTATATCGCCAGGTCAGGTCGTAAATGGGGCGTGTGGCTCCCGTAAAAGAAGCCGCGGTCTTATTGCCGTCGAATTTAATACGTCCAAAATCAAGGATATCGAGCACTTCAATTTCAATATCCTCAGGGATTCCCTTGGTGCCGCGGATAAGGTCAAATGCTTGTGCAATCGCGTTGGCGGCGGCTTTGTGGCCCGATCCAACCGATGCGTGCACAATGGTTACCAGGGGTTTTTGTGTAGGTGAAACGGTCATTTGCTCCGGTTGGGGAGTGGCTTGCATGGGCAGGGGAGCGCTATTGCTCGTCTGCGTTTGATCCATCGATAACTCCCCTTCAGCTTTGTTACGCGATTTATCATTGTAGTGCATGAGTGTCATGTTCACGTAAATTTGGGTATGAGCGCAAAGAACGACAACGTTTCGACGAGAGGATTCTTCATGACTACCGATCAGCCGATTGATGTTGCGATTATCGGTGGAGGCCCCGCGGGCTATGCTGCCGCCATTTACACTGCGCGTGCCAACCTGACGACGACTGTGATTGAGCAGGGCATGTCGGGTGGACAGATCGCCACGACCAATGAAGTCGAGAACTATCCGGGCATTCCGCTCTTGAGTGGCGCCGAACTCGGCGAGCGTTTTCAGCAGCATGCAGAGGGCTTGGGAGCTCAGGTCGCATGGAGCATGGTTACGGGTATCGATTACGATGCCGATGCAGCGCTGTTTACGGTGCATCACGATATAGGCGATACGCTGGCCTCGAGCGTTATCGCTTGCATGGGTGCCACGCCGCGATCTGCTGGTTTCGCTGGCGAGGATACGTATCGCGGTCGTGGCGTTTCGTATTGCGCGACGTGTGACGGCATGTTCTTCCGTGGCAAGCAGGTTTTTGTCATTGGCGGCGGCAATGCTGCCTGTGAGGAAGCCCTGTTCTTGTCAGAAATCGCCAGCAGTGTGACCATCGTGCTGCGCCGCGACCAGTTCCGTGCGCCTGATGGTGTTGTTCAGAAGGTGCTCGAAAAGGACAATATTACAGTTAGGTACCAAACTAGTATTGTGGAGCTTTCGGGCGAAGCCATGCCAACGACGATCACCTTTAAGGACAATGCATCCGGTGAGACTCATACCGAGTCATTTGAGCCCGGCTCGTTTGGCATCTTTGTCTTTACCGGGACGCAACCCCATACCGAGCTTGTTGAGCATCTAGTCGATCTGGCGCCTGATGGCGGCATTCTGACTGATGAATCCATGGCGACCCGCACGCCAGGGCTATTTGCCGCTGGCGATATCCGTTCCAAGCGTTTACGCCAGGTTGTGACCGCGGTTTCTGACGGAGCCATAGCGGCAACCAGCGCATACGCATTTCTCCGTAGATAAGTACGATAATATATCTTATGTAAGGTTGTTATCAATTTACTAAATGGCGGGACGATGTATCAGTGCGCTGTCCCGCCAATTTTCTTGCCGGCTATGTGGTATGCAAAACTAGATTACGTAGAATACATTATAAAAAATGAACGGAGGACCTTTATGAATCACGTTAAACACGTTATTCCGATGTCTGATTCGTCGGTCAGCATTAAGCCTGAGGATATTCAGCCCACTGTGCTGCCCGATGCATTTATTCAGTCCGATATCGTGCGCAAACTCAATACGTTGAGTCTGCCGCGCTATGACCAGTTGCCAAATGTGACGCTCTACCGCGACCAGGTCATTGAGTATGTTGCGCTGTGGATGGAGCCGCTGTCCATTTGCGTTGAGCAGCCCATCATTACGCCATCGATGATCAATAACTACGTAAAGGTCGGCCTAGTGCCTGCTCCGGTCAAAAAGCAATATGGCCGCGAGCAGATTGCCCGCCTGATCGCTATCTGCATCTTTAAGCAGGTGCTACCTATTGCCGCGGTACAGGCACTCTTTAACATTCAGCGTTTGAGCTACGATGCCCCGACGGCCTTTGATTATGTGGTCGATCAGCTCGAGGCGTCGATTCGTTCGGCATTTTCTGTCGAGCAGACGCCGGTTCCCGATACGGCGCATCAGGTAACGCGTGAGTCGCTGCTTGTGCGCAGCGCGGTTTCATCCTTTGTTTCGAAGGCTTACTTGATGAGCTATCTCAAGTTCAACGGGTTTAATAGCTAGCCGACGTATAAAACGGGCGGGACAAAGAGCCATCTGTCGCTTTGTCCCGCCCGTATTTTTGCTTGGTTGGACTTTATTTGCCCGAAGCTACGCCCATGCCGTAGCCGATGATGAGGCCATGCATCTCGGCGTAATAGGAATCCAGGCCGTTGCAGGGCTTGATGATGGTCTTGGAGCCGGGCCAATGCTCAATAATACGATCGGCCAACGCCTGGGCGCTCGATACGTTTTCCACATGGTCGATGACGACCTCACCGCCCGTAAAGCCCTCGGCTTCCATAGTGTCGATGATCTTGTTGAGCATCTTCTTTTCGCCACGCGTGTGCCCGACGAGTTCGATTTTACCGACCTCACTCGCCGTGCCCAAAATGCGGATATTGAGCTTGTTGGCAATGACGCCGGCTGCCTTAGGGATACGTCCGGCTTTGGCGAGGTTTTCATAATTGCACAAACTGAAGAGGATTTTGCTGTTCTGTTCAAGGCTATCGAAGTATGCGCAAGCGTCCTCGAATGAGACATCCGGGTTGCTTGCAAGATAGCGGTCGAACAGCAAGAAAATGAGGTCCATTTTGCCGCCAGCTGCACGTGAATTGACTAGATGAATCTGTCGGTCGGGCTCTTCGGCAAGAACCATATCGCGAGCTGTGGCTGCCGCGTTGTAGCTGCCCGACACGCCCTCAGAGATCGGCATGCAGATGGTCTTGTCTGCCAATTTGAAGAGCTCGGCCCACTCCCCTACGCTGGGACAAGCGCTCGAAGAAGCGTTCGTCTCCGCCTGAACAGCGCAGTTGAGCTCATGAACATCGAGCGAAAGGTCATCGACGAATTCGCGCTCCCCCACTCGAATTTTGAGGGGCGCAAATGCAAAGGTGGTATGGGGCGCGGTCGGTTGCCAATCGCGGAGGTTGCAGCTTGAATCGGAGATAAGTGCCCAGCTCATAGAGGGTCCTTTCTAATTGTTCCCATATAATTATAGCTATCTTGCAGACCGATTGGGCCGCTATCTAGTATTCAAAACTAGATAGCGGACTGCACGAAAGGCAAAAGAATGGACCCCATGACTCTAAGCCACGAGGTCCATATCCGTTTGCTTTATCTGAATACTTAGTAGCGCACGAAGATGTAGTTATTGTTCATGCCGGCGGCAACGGAGCTGATGATAACGCCCGTGTTGTAGTCGGAAGCATGAATCATCTGACCACCACCGATGTAAATGCCGGTGTGGTACGAGTTGACCACAACGTCACCGGGCTGCGGATCGGACACACGCGTCCAGCCCATAAAGGTGCCCGTGGTGCCCAGGCGGCAATAGCGACCAGTGAGGCAATAGCTAACAAAACCAGAGCAGTCGAAACTGTTCGGGCCAATTCCGCCCCAGGAATAGGCGCAACCAAGCTTGCTGTATGCACGCGAGACAACAGAACCGCCATCGACGGACTGGCTCGGAGCAGAAGGCGTCGGAGCCGGAGCAGGCGTGGAGGGCTGCGGCGTCGGAGCAGGTGTCGGCGTGGGCGCCGGAGTGTTGCCGCCCTGGTTGTTGTTATTGCTGGTCTGGCCACCGTTGTTGGTGTTCTCGGTCGTACCGGCAGTCTCGTTGCTCACCGTGGCCTTCTCGGCGGTGCTGGCGTTGATGCCGGCCTGCAGCGCGGCGTTG
>DBGBJN010000140.1:0-17582 GCA_048449885.1 Collinsella sp. | reverse complement strand
TTGGAAACTAACAGCAGCAGCTGGCCGTCCTCTAATCGCAGGTCAAAGTCGACGAATCGCTTTCCTTGGGGTGCGGCGCTTGCGGCGGTGATAGCGTTTTCCAAGGCATTTGAGAGCACGCTAAACAGGTCGGCGTCACCTACGTGGATGGTTTCGGGTACGGCGGCGCGCAGGTTGGCGGTAATGCCGTTTCTATTGATATCCGAGTTAAATGACGAAAGCGCGATGTTTACGGTCTCGTTGGCGCAGAAGCGGCGTACGGCGGTGCGGTCGCCGGCTTCGCAGAGTTCGTCGATGCGATCGAGCGCCTCGTCGGTGTGGCCCTCCTCAATTAAAGCGGCCAGGCCGCGTAGGAAGTGGCGCATGTCGTGGCGCAGAATCGACAGCTCGCGCCCAGATTGACGCCAAGCCTCGAGCTCTTTGATGGCGGCGCTGTCGCGGGTTTCGAGCATCCAGCGCTCTCGCTCGGCGGTTTCCTTTTCTTCGTATTCGCGCAGGTAAACGGCAAGAAACATAAGATAGAAGGCACAGAGCGCAAATGCCAAAAACTCAACCGTCACCACCGAGCCCGAGTGGAACAGCGTGGTGTAGACGTTGGTGGCATAGTCAAAGACGTAATAGACGAGCGGCAGGATTAAAAGGATGCCCAGCTCGGTGGTGCTTTTAATCGCCAAGCGCGGACCGATGTCGCCGGCCCAATGCAGCAGGACGGCAAAGACGGCGAGTGTGGTCGCGATGCGCGCCAGATAGTACGCGATCTGAGAATCGGTTGCGGCAAATGCGGCGATGCCCATCCAATTGCTGAACTGGCAGCTCAGATAGGCACTCGTAATGCCGAGCACGGCAAGCAGCGGGCTCAGGCGGTAGCGCGCGCACAAATAGATGATGAGCGGCAGATGCACGACGAGCGGATATACCTGGCGGGCGAAAAGCTCTCCGCCGACGGCATTGGCGAGGCCAAATGCGCATCCGGTTACGGCACCGACCAGCACCAGTTCAAGCGCATGACGCCGGTTGATCTCGATACCGCACAGCGCCGCCGAGGCAAAGACGCCAAAGAGTAGCGTTGTGGCGTGGTGGATTGCCCAAAGGACCATTTCGACCGAGGAGACCATCAGTGTCTCCCAGCCTCAAAGCGCACCGCAAAGTAGGCGTCTTGGAATCCCTGCTTGCAACTGCGCGAAAGCGGGATGCACGCGCCCGAGCGCATGACGATGTCCGTGCGGTCAAAGTGATCGATATTGCGCAGGTTGACCTGGTAGCTGCGGTGGCATTTAAAGAAGACCGCGTTTTGCTCCAAGCGGTCCTCGACGCTGCGGAACGACTCGAGTGCCTCGATATCGCGTCCGTCGCGCAGGTGGAAGACCACGTGCTTGTTGCGCGCCTCGGCATATTCGATGTCGGACAGGCGCAGGGCGTGGTAGCCAAAGGAAGTTTTGATCACGAGCTCGTCGGTTGCCGCCGGGCGCATGCTCGAAAGCTCGTCGAGTAACTGCGCCAGGCGTTCGTAAGTCACGGGCTTGAGCAGATAGTCGAAGGCGCGGACCTCGTAGGATTCAAGCGCGAACTCGGGCGACGAGGTGAGGAACACCAGGCGCACGGCGGTGTCGGCCTGGCGCAGTTCGCGTGCGGTGTCCATGCCGTTGACGAGCGGCATGATCATGTCGAGCAGAATGATGTCGGCGCGCGATGCGGCATGGCGGGCCAGCAGGTCCTCGCCGCGCGTGACGAGCGCAACATCGACCGTCGTGCCCGTCTCGGTCGACCAACGGTCGATCATCCGGTGCAGTCTATCTAGAAAAGCGACATCATCGTCGCAGGCAATAATCTTGAGCATTCTAAGCCCCCTTAGTAGTTCGATTTTGCCACATTGGGTGCGGACCGCTTGTGGGGGTGCGGACCGTTTGCGCCCCACGGCGTGCAACTCGCGCCAAGCGGTATTGCGGTGGCGAAAGATGCCTCCTGCGCCATCGAGAGCTCAGCTATCCTCAGCTTGCCAGTTCGAATATGGACCTGCCACATGATTGAATCTTTATTTCAACTTTACACCTAGGTTTACAGCTGTCTTGTCAGCTGTAAACCTAGGTGTCATACTAAAGCCCCAAGATTCGCCAAAAGAGAGGGGCCTTGATGGCACAGAGCGCGAACATGGATGCGTCGGAGCTTGCACGCGATATCGCGGCCGGCCTGGCATCGGCAACGACGGCAACGGAGCGTGCGGCACTGGTGCCCGCAGAGCTCGTCGAGGCCATTCAGCAACTAAAAACCCAACGTGACGCGGTGATCCTGGCGCACTATTACGTGGCGCCCGAGGTGCAGGCCGTGGCTGATTACGTCGGCGACAGCTTCTACCTGGCCAAGCTCGCCAAGAGCCTGCCGCAGCAGACCATCGTGTTGTGCGGCGTGGAGTTTATGGGCGAGAGCGCCAAGCTGCTCAACCCCACCAAGACCGTGCTGCTGCCCGAGCCGGGCGCGGACTGTCCCATGGCGCACATGGTCAAGCACGAGACGGTCGACGCGGCGCGCGCCGAGTACGGCGACGACCTGGCTGTCGTCTGCTACGTCAACTCCACGGTCGAGATCAAGAGCTGGAGCGACGTGTGCGTCACCAGCTCCAACGCCGTTAAGATCGTGTCCGAGCTGCCGCAGCAGCATGTCCTGTTCATTCCCGATCAAAACCTGGGACGCTTCGTAGCCGAGCAGGTGCCGCAAAAGCACGTCATTCTCAACAACGGCTACTGCCCGCGCCATCACATCATCACCGTCGAGCAGATCGTCGACGCGACGGAGACCCACCCCGACGCGCTCGTGCTGGCGCATCCTGAGTGCAAGGCCGACGTCCTGGCCGAGGCCGACTACATCGGCTCCACCGCCGGCATTATCAAGTACGCCGAGGAGTCCGACGCGAGCGAGTTCATTATCGTGACGGTCCGCGGCGTGCTCTACGAGCTCGAGCGCCGCTGCCAGGGCACCGGCAAGAAGTTCTACTTCCCCGCGGTGCAGCCCACCTGCGTCAACATGGATCTTATCACGCTCGAAAAGCTCGTGCGCTGCCTGGAGACGGGCGAGGGCGAGGTGCAGATCGGCGTCTCGGACGAGGCAGCAGACCAGGCCAAGCTCACGCTCGACCGTATGCTCGAGTACGCAGCACGCTAGAACAATGTTGCATGAGGGACGGTCCCTTATGCCACATTACAAGGGAGAGGATTCCTGTGGAAACCAAGCAATACCCCGATATGGAGTGCGACGTCGTCATTGCCGGCTGCGGCGTGGCGGGTCTGTACGCGGCCCTCAATCTGCCGACGAGCACGCGCGTGATCATGCTCTCCAAGGGCGCGGTCGATGAGTGCGATTCGATGCTCGCACAGGGCGGCATCTGCGTGCTGCCCGAGGGCTCGGACTATGATGCCTTCTTTGAGGACACCATGCACGCCGGTCACTACGAGAACCGCCGCGAGAGCGTCGACATCATGATCCGCTCGAGCCGTTCGGTCATCAACGACCTGCTAGCGATGGGCGTGGATTTTGAGCGCAAGGCCGACGGCAGCCTCGACTTTACCCGCGAGGGCGCGCACAGCCGTCCGCGCATTGCCTTCCATGCCGACATTACGGGCAAGGAGATCACGACCAAACTGCTCCAGGCCGTTCGCAAGCTGGACAACGTGCAGATTTTGGAGCACGTGGCCATGACCGACATCCTGACCGCCGAGCGCGATGACGCCACGGTGTGCACCGGCGTCGTCGCCGTAGCCGTGGACGAGGACAACTCGGTTCGCCCCGCCGACGAGCTGGCAAATGCCGCTGAGGGCGTGCATGCCGGTAAGCCGTTTAAGATCCATGCCCGCCACACGCTGTGGGCGACGGGCGGCATTGGCGGCGTCTACGACCACTCGACTAACTACCCGCAGCTCACGGGCGACGCCTGCTACATCGCTCAGGAGCATGGCATTAAGATGGAGCACCTGGACTACGTGCAGATCCATCCCACGGGTCTGTTCTCGCCGCAGCCGGGTCGCACGTTCCTGATCAGCGAGAGCTGCCGCGGCGAGGGCGCGATTTTGCTCAACGCCGCCGGCGAGCGTTTTACCGACGAGTTGCAGCCGCGCGACGTTGTCGCCGCCGCCATCCGCGAGCAGATGAAGCAGGATGACACCGAGCACGAGTGGCTGAGCTTTGCCCCCGTCGAGCGCGACGTGGTGACCGGGCACTTCGCCAACATCCGCGCGCGCTGCCTGGAGGACGGTCGCGACATCCTGGATGAGCCCATTCCCGTTACGCCGACGCAGCACTACTTTATGGGCGGCGTGTGGGTCGACAAGGACGGCCGCACCTCGATGCCCGAGCTCTACGCCGCGGGCGAGACGGCCTGCAACGGCGTTCACGGCAAGAACCGCCTTGCTTCAAACAGCCTGCTCGAGGCGCTGGTCTGGGGTCGTCGCGCCGCGTGGTATATGCGTACCGGCGAGTCGCTGGCCGTGGAGCAGGCGGGCGATCCCGCGCTCGATGGCCGTCATCGCGCCCTGGGCGCCGACCCTCTGGCAATCGATGATTTGGCCCGTGCCGCCGGCACGCAGGCCGTGGAGGAGTAGACCATGAATCCCATTACCATGAAGCTCGTCGTCGATGATCTGATTCTGCAAGCTCTGCGCGAGGACATTACGTTTGAGGACGTGAGCACGGCGAGCGTGTGCCCCACGGCGCGTCCCGCCACGGTGGAGCTTATCGCCAAAGCCGATGGCATCATTGCCGGCCTGGATGTGTTCGCTCGCACCTTTGAGCTGCTGGATTCGCAGAGCTCGGTGCTGTTTGATGTTGCCGACGGTGACGAGGTGCATGCCGGCGACCACGTGGGTCAGGTGCGCGGCGATGCGCGTGTGCTGCTTTCGGGCGAGCGCGTGGCGCTCAACTACCTGCAGCGCATGAGCGGCATCGCTACCTATACGCACAGCATGGCCGCGGCGCTCGAGGGAACCAAGACCGTGCTCGTCGACACGCGCAAGACCACACCGGGCATGCGCGTGTTTGAGAAGGCGGCGGTTGAGATTGGCGGCGGCAGCAACCACCGTTACAACCTGTCGACGGCCGTCATGCTCAAGGACAACCACATCGATGCCGCCGGTGGCGTGACGCGCGCGATCGAGATGGCGCGCGCCCATGCATCGTTTACCACGACGGTCGAGATCGAGTGCGAGAACCTGGACATGGTGCGCGAGGCCGTGGAGGCCGGCGCCGACATCATCATGTTCGACAACATGACCCATGACGACATGGCCGCCGCTATTGAACTTATCGCCGGCCGCGCCAAGACCGAGTGCTCGGGCAACGTGGATGCCAGCAATATCCGCGCGCTTGCCGACCTGGGCGTTGACTTTATTAGCTCGGGCGCCCTGACGCACTCCGCGCCGATCCTCGACCTCTCGCTTAAGCACCTGCGTCTGCTGGACGGTAAATAATGAACGCCCGCGAGCGTCGCCGTGCCATCATGGCCGTGCTCGAGGGGGCCAAGGGGCCCGTATCGGGCAGCGCGCTTGCCCGCGAGGTGGGTGTGAGCCGCCAGATCGTGGTGCAGGACATCGCCCTGCTGCGCGCCGATGGGCACGATATCGTGGCGACCAACCGCGGCTACGTGCTGCAGGAAGCCGCGAGCAGCCCCGCCGTGCCCACGCGTCTTGTTAAGGTGCGCCACAGCGTGGAGCAGGCGGGCGATGAGCTCACGAGTATCGTCGACGCCGGCGGCGCCGTGCTCAACGTGATCGTCAATCACCGCGTGTACGGTAAGATTACGGCCGACCTGGACATCCGCAATCGTCGCGATGTCGAGCGCTATCTGCGCGATATCGAGAGTGGCAAGAGCTTTCCGCTGCTAACGGTGACGAGCGGCTATCACTTCCATCGCATTGCGGCGGAGGACGAACAGACCCTCGACGAGATCGAGGCGATGCTCAAGGAGAAAGGCTACTTGGCAGACCTACTGCCCTACGAGGATGATTTGTCCTAGCCCGACACCGTCCCCAATTAGCTGCCCACACATGCAAAAGGAGGCCTCCGCGGCGATGCGGAGGCCTCCTTTTTTGTGCACGGTGTACTTTTGAGTGTGCAGGTGGGGGAGTTGTTACTCCTCGACGATCTCGGTGATCGCGCCAGCGGGGCAAGCGTCCTGGCAAGCGCCACAGGCGACGCAGGAGTCCTCGTCAGCGACGGTAGCGACGTCCTGGAGCTCCAGAACGCCAGCGGGGCAGGAGTCGACGCAAACGCCACAAGCGATGCACTCGTCGGCATCAATTACGGGATGAGCCATGGTAGTTTCCTCTCTGTTGACCGACGCTACAGGCGATGCGCGCCGGTTTGATTCGGGCAAAAACATACCACGGGAGCGACCGTTTGCAATACCCTCTGACCGGCATCTTCATACCGTTCGCCGAGTATGCCAAGGTTTACTAAAAAACACGCAGGTGGGGCCGTTGAGCTGCGTAAATGTTAGCTAAAGGTGACTTGAAATATAGGGCGATTGAGCGTGCTTGCGGAAACCGCATCCCATTATTTTGTCGAAAAACGGGTTGCAGTTTCCGGTTAGGCCCGCTAGCGGAAAATGCGAGCCGGTATCAGCTCTCAAAACGGGATACGGTTTCCGGTTGAGCCTTCAGACGGAAACTGCGACCCGGAATCCACGCTCAAAACGGGACGAGCTTTCCGCAAGGCAGCCCCAGGCACCCTCGGACCCAAACCTCAGCCATCTCTACATAGATCTCGATAGATTTGCCGAGAACTCAAACAGTGCGTCTACCTGCGTATTTGCGAACCTAAACTCTCGGCAATAAGAAATCTTATATGAATTGACTTAGATTTTGTATATTCCGGCCCATAAGGGGATACACTACATCCTGAAAGACAAGCCGAAACACCGCTCGGCAGACCGCCGAGTCGGTGCAAACGCACAAGAGAGAGGGAATTTCTAATGGGCAAGATTCTTGGTATCGACCTTGGTACTACTAACTCCGCTATGGCCGTCCTCGAGGGCGGTTCTCCGACCATTATCGTGAACGCCGAGGGCGACCGCACCACCCCGTCCGTCGTGGGCTTCCGTGCCGACGGCGACCGCGTCGTGGGTAAGGCCGCTAAGAACCAGGCTGTCACCAACCCCAAGAACACCGTGTTCTCCATCAAGCGCTTTATGGGCCGCAAGTACTCCGAGTGCACCTCCGAGATCAAGACCGTGCCGTACGAGGTCAAGGAGGGCCAGGGTGGCCGTGCCGTCGTCGACATCGAGGGCAAGGATTACACCGCTGAGCAGGTGAGCGCCATGACGCTCGCGAAGATGAAGGCCGACGCCGAGAAGTATCTGGGCGAGACCGTCACCGACGCCGTCATCACCGTCCCGGCCTACTTCAACGACGCCCAGCGTCAGGCCACCAAGGACGCCGGTAAGATCGCCGGCCTCAACGTCAAGCGTATCGTCAACGAGCCGACCGCTGCTGCTCTTGCCTATGGCCTGGACAAGCAGGGCACCGACCAGCGCATCCTGGTCTTCGACCTGGGCGGCGGTACCTTCGACGTCTCCATCCTCGACCTCGCCGACGGCGTGTTTGAGGTTCTGTCCACCTCGGGCGACAACCACCTGGGCGGCGACGACTGGGATCAGCGCGTTATCGACTGGATGGCCGATAAGTTCCAGCAGGAGAACGGTGTCGACCTGCGTCAGGACCCCATGGCCCTGCAGCGTCTGAAGGAGGCCGCCGAGAACGCCAAGAAGGAGCTCTCCGCCGCCCAGCAGACCACCATCAACCTGCCGTTCATCACCATGAACCAGTCCGGCCCGCTGCACCTCAACTACACGCTGACCCGCGCCGAGTTCGAGAAGATCACCCGCGACCTGCTCGAGCGCTGCAAGCAGCCTGTCACCAACGCCCTGCGCGACGCCAAGCTTAAGCTCTCCGATCTGACCGAGGTCATCCTCGTCGGCGGCTCCACCCGTATGCCCGCCGTCCAGGAGCTCGTCAAGACCATGACCGGCAAGCAGCCCAACATGTCCGTGAACCCCGACGAGGTCGTTGCCGACGGCGCTGCCGTCCAGGGCGGCGTGCTCACCGGCGACGTCGAGGGCATCCTGCTGCTCGACGTTACCCCGCTGTCGCTGGGCGTCGAGACCATGGGCGGCATCATGACCAAGATGATCGACCGCAACACCACGATCCCGACCTCCAAGACCGAGGTCTACTCCACCGCTGCCGACAACCAGACCAGCGTCGAGATCAACGTGCTCCAGGGCGAGCGCGAGCTTGCCCGCGACAACAAGTCGCTCGGTAAGTTCCAGCTGACCGGTATCCCGGCTGCCCGCCGCGGCGTGCCGCAGATCGAGGTTACCTTCGACATCGACGCCAACGGCATCGTCAAGGTCTCCGCTAAGGACAAGGGCACCGGCAAGGAGCAGCAGATCACCATTTCCGGTTCCACCGCTCTGTCCGACGACGAAGTCGATCGTATGGTCAAGGACGCCGAGGCTCATGCCGAGGAGGACAAGAAGCAGAAGGAAGAGGTCGAGGTTCGCAACCAGACCGACAGCCTGTGCTACTCCACCGAGCAGACCCTCAACGAGCTGGGCGACAAGGTTTCCGCCGACGTGAAGTCCAAGGCCGAGGCCGCTATCGCCGACGCCAAGAAGGCGCTCGAGGGCTCTGACGTCGAGGCCATCAAGGCCGCCGGCGAGTCCCTGCAGTCCGTGGCCTACGAGCTGGCCCAGGTTGTCTACGCCGACGCTCAGCAGCAGACCGACGGTGCCGCCGGCGCCCAGCCTGCCGACGATGACGTCGTCGACGCCGACTACGAGGTTGTGGACGACGAGGACAAATAATCATGTCCGCCCGTAAAGCTCGCACGGAGGCGGCCGCCGCTGGCGCCGCCCCCGTTGACTCTGAGGAGAAGGACGTGAAGATTCCCGTAGAGGCCGCAGACGATACCGAGGCCAACGAGGCCGAGGCCGCCGAGGCTGCCGAGAACCAGGTAGAGGATTCCAACAAGGAGGCGACGATGACCGAGGACGAGATGGTGGAAGCCGCTATCCGCGCCGGTGAAGAAGCCGCCGACAACGACTTTAAGCTCAAGTTCGAGCAGGCTCAGAAAGAGCTTGCCGACGTGCGCAATGAGCTCGATGCTGCGGCAGAGGCTCAGAAGGCCGCCGAGGACAAGGCAAAGGACGCCACCGAGCGTACCGCCCGTCTGCAGGCCGACTGGGAGAACTTCCGTCGCCGCACCGCCAATGAGCGTATCGCCGAGCGCGAGCGCGCGACCGAGAAGCTTGTCACCGCGCTGTTGCCGGTGATCGACGATATCGAGCGCGCGATCGACCATGCCCGCAGTCAAGAGCTTTCCGACGACTTTAAGCAGTTCGTCGATGGCGTTGACGCGGTACATGCCAAGCTGCTCGATGTGTTTGCGCATGAGGGCGTTGAGCCCATCGACCCCAAGGGCGAGGCGTTCGATCCGCTCGAGCATCAGGCTGTGGGCCGCGTCGAGGACGCATCGCAGTACGACGAGACCGTCAACGATGTGTACCAGAAGGGCTACCGCATGGCGGATCGCATCCTGCGTTCCGCGATGGTGACGGTGACCTACGGTGGCGAGAAGCGCCCCGCACCGGAGCCCGAAGCGGCGCCCGAGGATGCTACGGCCGATACGGTCGAGAGCACCGAGGAGTAATTGAGAAGGGCCCCGGGGCAACACCCGGGGCCCTTTCTGGCCTAGTGCCATATGAAAGCATGAGCCGTCGCCCGCTGGGCGGCGGATGAAACAGGAGAGGAGCTACGATGGCTGCAGGCAAAACCTTCTATGACATCCTGGGCGTATCCAAGAGCGCCTCCGACAAAGAGATCAAGAGCGCGTTTCGCAAGCTCGCGCAAAAATATCACCCCGATGCCGGCGGCGACGAGGCCAAGTTCAAGGAGATCAGCGAGGCCTACGAGACGCTTTCGGACGAGAAGAAGCGCAAAGAGTACGACCAGATGCTCATGTTTGGCGGCATGCCGGGCGCGGGCGGCGCGTATGGCGGCGGCTACGGTGCCGGCGCAGGCGCCAGCGGCTGGGGCGATATCTTCGACAGCATCTTTAGCGGCAACGGCGCCTGGGGCAGCGATTGGGGCTCGGGCTTTGCCGGGGCTGCGGGCGCTGCCGGTGCCGGCGCGGGTCGCAGCCGCGCTCGCAAGGGCGGCGACCTGTCGTTGACCGTCGATGTGACGGCCGAGGACGCGTTTCGCGGCGTGACGCACAAGGTCACTTACCGCATTCCCTCGACGGGCGAGCAGCAGACCATTACGGTCTCGGTCCCCGCGGGCGCGGTCGACGGCGGCAAGCTGCGCTACAAACGTCGCGGCGAGTACGGCGTTGCCGGCGGCGAGCGCGGCGACCTGGTCGTGACCACGCATGTGGAGGAGCACCCGCTGTTTAAGCGCAAAGGTGCCGACGTGACCATGGAGGTACCGGTCTCGGTCTACGAGGCGGCGCTCGGCTGCACGGTGGACGTGCCGACGCCCGGCGGTGCGACGGTTCGTCTGAAGGTGCCCGCGGGTACCCAGACGGGCAAGAAGTTCCGCTTTAAGGAAATGGGGGCGCCCGACGTTAAGCACCGTGGCCGCACAGGCGCGCTGCTCGTCGAGATCAAGGTGCAGGTCCCCACGAACCTATCCGATGACGAGCGCGATGCCATGACCAAGCTGCGCGAGACCGACACACGCGACTATCGCGAGAAGGTCAACCGTTACAAGGCGACGTACTAGGGCGGTCGCGGCGCACGCCCGCGCCCACGGGCTTATGATGGACGATAACGAGACGGAAAGGGGTCAGGTAGCATGGCCGAGGACAATAGGAACAAACCGCTGTACATGATCAGCGTGGCGGCCGAGCTGACCGGCATGCACCCGCAGACTCTGCGCGTCTACGAGTCCAAAGGCTTGGTGAACCCCCAGCGCTCGGGCGGCAACACGCGTCTGTATTCGCGTGCCGATATCGAGCGCCTGGAGCTCATCAACCAGCTGACCGACGAGGGCATCAACCTTGCCGGCGTGGTGCGCATCCTCGATATGAAGGAGCGTGCCGAGGAGCGCGAGCGCGAGAACGAAAAGCTCCGCGCCCGCGTGCGCCAGCTCGAGGACGAGCTGCACGAGTACAAGATGCAGAAGAAGATCACCGCCCTGGCCCCGCGCGACGGCTCGGTTAACCCCGAACAGGTCATGCGCAAACTTTTGGGCGCAGGCGGGGATTTGTAGTTACGCGGGTTTACCAACCCGCGTAACGGGCCGACGCTGCGCGGGCCGCATTTGGACAATCTGACGTTCAACTTCAAGGGCGCGACCAGAAGGTCAGCGCCCTTTCGTTTCACGTCACCTTGCCTCAAATGCGGCCCGCTCGCTGTCCGTCCTCTACCTGCGGCGTTGCCTTGCTCGCTCTGGTGGGCTTCCGCTGTCCGCGCCAAAACATCGGCGTTGTTATGGGTAGTCATTGGGGACGTTCTTAAATGACTAGTCGAAAGGGACGCTCTTGCACCAAATCTGCCGGTCCTGCAGCGGGCTCGTCCTTTGCTTTACCGAGATAAAGTGAACGTGCAGATTCGTAACCCACTCGCAACCGTTCTATGGCACGATATTGAACGAATGTATGCTATGCGCCCAAATCTTTTGGGCAGAGTGGGAGACAGTATGGTCAAGCTGTACGAGGACGGCATCTACCTGCGCGGCGGCAGCGAGGTTGTGCCTGCGGCCGAGGCCGCTGAGCGCGGCATTACGCAGACGCCCGAGGATGCCAAGCGCGGCACCATCGCGTATTCGATCCTTCAGGCACACAATACGTCCGGCGACCCCGAGGCGCTCAAGATTCGCTTCGATGCCATGGCGAGCCACGACATCACCTTTGTCGGCATCATCCAGACGGCGCGTGCCTCGGGCATGGAGCAGTTCCCGCTGCCCTACGTGCTTACCAACTGCCATAACTCGCTGTGTGCCGTGGGTGGCACCATCAACGAGGACGACCACGTCTTTGGCCTCTCGGCTGCCAAAAAGTACGGCGGCATCTTCGTTCCGCCCCATATCGCGGTCATCCATTCCTTTATGCGTGAGAACTTCGCCGGCTGCGGCAAGATGATCTTGGGCTCCGACTCGCACACCCGCTACGGCGCTCTGGGCACCATGGCCGTGGGCGAGGGCGGTGGCGAGCTGGCAAAGCAGCTGCTGCGCGACACCTACGATGTCGCCTATCCCGGTGTCGTCGCCATCTACCTCACGGGCGCCCCGCGCCCCGGCGTCGGCCCGCACGATGTGGCACTCGCCATCATCCGTGCCGTCTTTGCCAAGGGTTACGTTAAGAACAAGGTTATGGAGTTCGTGGGCCCCGGTATCGCGAGCATGACGACCGACTACCGCAACGGCGTCGACGTCATGACCACCGAGACCACCTGCCTGTCGAGCATCTGGGCCACCGACGAGGACACGCACGCGTTTTTGACCATGCACGGCCGCGGCGAGGACTACCGCGAGCTCAAGCCCGCCGATGTTGCCTACTACGACGGCTGCGTCGAAGTCGATCTGTCGAGTATCAAGCCCATGATCGCGTTGCCGTTCCATCCTTCTAACGGCTTTGAGATCGACGAGCTCAACGAGAACCTCGAGGACATCCTGCATGAGGTGGAGCTCGAGGCCGCCAAGATCGGCGAGGGCAAGACGCACTTTAGCCTGCTCGACAAGATCGTCGACGGCAAGCTGCACGTGCAGCAGGGCGTTATCGCTGGCTGCTCGGGCGGCAACTACGACTCCGTGGTCCAGGCTGCTCGCGTGCTCAAGGGCGCTAACACCGGCTGCGGCGAGTTCTCGCTGTCGGTCTATCCCACGAGCCAGCCCGTGGCACTCGAGCTTACACGCCGCGGCTACATCTACGACCTTATGGAGGCCGGCGCGATTGTGCGCACGGCATTCTGCGGCCCGTGCTTCGGCGCCGGCGACACGCCTGCCAACAACGGCCTTTCGATCCGCCACACCACGCGCAACTTCCCCAATCGCGAGGGTTCCAAGCCGGGCAACGGTCAGCTGAGCGCCGTGGCCCTGATGGACGCCCGTTCCATTGCGGCGACGGCTGCCAACGGCGGCGTCCTGACGCCGGCGACCGACCTGCCCGAGGAGATTTGGGACGAGGCCTGCGAGTACACCTTTGACGACGCGCCGTACAAGAAGCGCGTGTACTGGGGCTTTGGCAAGGCTGAGCCGGCCGACGAGCTGGTCGAGGGCCCCAACATCAAGCCGTGGCCCGCGATGGAGCCTCTCGGCGACGACATCCTGCTCAAGGTGTGCTCCAAGATCATGGACCCGGTCACTACGACCGACGAGCTCATTCCCTCGGGCGAGACGAGCTCCTTCCGCTCCAACCCGCTGGGTCTGGCCGAGTTTACGCTCAGCCGTCGCGACCCTGCCTACGTGGGCCGCTCCAAGGAGGTCGACGCGGTGGAAAAGCGCCGCGTTGCCGGCGAGGCAGCGGGCGACCTGGTGGCACTCGATGCCGAGCTTGCCAGCGTGTTTGAGGCGCTGACCGGCGCGGGTGTCGCGGCCGATGCCAAGGCGACTGAGTACGGCTCCATGCTCTATGCCAAGAAGCCCGGTGACGGTTCTGCCCGCGAGCAGGCCGCGAGCTGCCAGCGCGTAATTGGCGGCCTGGCCAACATCGTCCACGAGTACGCCACCAAGCGCTATCGCTCCAACGTGATGAACTGGGGCATGGTGCCCTTCCAGATGGAGGCCGAGCCCAACTTTGAGGTGGGCGACTACGTCTTTGTGCCGGGTATCCGCGCCGCGCTCGACGGCGACCTGAAGGACATCGCCGCCTACGTGGTGCGCGCCGACGGTGTGGTCGAGCAGATTGAGCTCTACATCGCCGATATGACGGCCGAGGAGCGCGCCATCGTCAAGTCCGGCTGCCTGATCAACTACAACAAGTTCAAGGCCGCTGCCGAGTAACGCACTTAATTGTCCGCCCGGGGCTTACCCTTTCCCGCCCGCTCACGCGCTTCGCGAGGGTCGCGTTCGGGAAAGGGTAAGTCCCGGGCTACATTTCTGCGTTCTCGTTGGGTCTTGAGGGACGCTAATAAATGGACTTGCTTGATGCCACCTCTGTTAATGGGGCGGCTTCTTTTTGTCGAAAACCACCACATTGGGAACAGGCACCTTTGTGGTGGCTCGATTCGTCTTAATCTGTAACATCTTGGCCGCTAAAAGTGGGCTTGGTGTTACAGATTGAGACAAACGATCGCCGCCGATCATTTCATCTCAATCTGTAACATCTAGGATTGAAAAGGGCCGCTAGATGTTACAGATCGAGACAGTGGAACATCGGAGCCGAAACCACCACAAAGGTGCCTGCCCGGCAGGTCCTTATTTCGATGGGGTCCAGGTTATTTCATCGTCAAATAGCCAAGTGCGTGCCGAGCCGCTGTTGCGCGCTGTCTGCGGATCGGGCTCGCAAGTTTGTTCGTAGGCATCCTCGGTACACCGATCCATAAAATCGACGACTGCCGTCTGGTCGCCTTCCATGACGTAGATCACGTTGCCATCCGAGATATAGACCCCCGGCCCTTCGTTGTCCACGTAGCCGGGGTCGTATGAAACGTTGCACAGTCTGCTTCCGTTTGCCGCATCGAGCTCGAGGGTCGAATAATACCCGCCATTCATTTGGCTTTTCTTGGCTCGATATATTACGGCGCCGTACCACCGCTTAAACGTCTTGCCTTTGAGTAACTCGGCTGCCTTACCGATAAGCTGCTCATCTTGGGTATAGCGCGTGGCTCCAAGTTCGATTCGGGGATAGTTGCTGATCCCAAGCGCTGCGGGCGTACCGTCGAAATCGACGGTGATTGAATCGGGTTTGACGATATCGGTGAGGATTTCGATGGGGTAGCTTACGGTTTCAACCGCCGCCTGCGTCGCCGAGGCAGGGAGAAATGCGAGATAGATAATGCCTACGCCAACTGCGGTAATTGCAAACGCTAAGACGAGTAGGCCGATATAGGTGGAGCGTTTCACGGCGAGTACCCCGCAAACAGTATGCATTCATTAAGATAAGTGATAACAGCTTACGACAATATTCAAAAGAAAGCAACCGCCCGGAATGAGAGGGCTAAAAGGCCCTATTGGGCTTCGATTTGACCTCTAATAGAAATAATTGCCCCACTCATTCTGGGCGGGAGGTCAATAATTGAGTCCACGAGTCTTGAGCGATACTATTCTCACTAAATCTCGATTTGTAACATCTTGGCCGCTAAAAGTGGGCTTGGTGTTACAGATTTAGATTTTTGATCCGGGTGTTTTCTGTTCGTCTCGATCTGTAACATCTGGAGCCGGAAACGGTCGATAGATGTTACAGATTGAGATAGTGAGGGGACGAGGCCGCAGCGGGTGAGCGTGCCTGCCCCCTATCTCTTAATCACTCAGAACATCTTATATATAGAGACTTAGATTTGTGTATAAGATCGCACAAAGCTGGCAAAAATACTTCTCGAACAACGTGAAGCCGCCCCGTAGGGCGGCCGCCCCAAGAGAGGTGATTCCATGAGAATCGATAAGCTAGCAATGACGTCGCGCGAGGCACTGCAGACCGCCATGAGCACGGCTGCCGACGCGCAGGCCGGCGCGGTGGAGCCGATTCACCTGCTGTCTGCCCTGCTCGGTGCCGGTGAGCGCAATATCTCCGTGATTATCGAGCGCATCGGTGCCGACCCGTCTCAGCTCGCACGCTCCACGCAGGATGCCATCGACCATGCGCCCAAGGTTTCGGGCGAGGGTCAGCAGATGGGCCTGTCCAACGAGCTCGTCCGCGTCATCGAGAAGGCCGAGAAGAAGGCCACCAAGATGGGCGACAGCTTTGTGGTGACCGAGCATCTGCTGATGGCACTTGCCGAGGACAAGGGCGAGGCGGGCCGCGTGCTGCGCGATGCCGGCGTCACCAAGGAGCGCATCGAGCAGGTCTACGAGGAGCTGCGCGGCGATGACCGCGTGACGTCTGCCGAAGACAAAACCCAGTTTGAGGCCTTGGAGCAGTACGGTCGCAACATCTGCGACCTCGCCCGTGCCGGCAAGCTCGACCCGGTCATCGGTCGTACCGACGAGATTCGCCGTACCATCCAGGTCCTGTCCCGCCGCACCAAGAACAATCCCGTGCTCATTGGCGAGCCGGGCGTAGGCAAGACAGCCATCGTCGAAGGTATCGCCCAGCGAATCGTGGCCGGCGACGTACCGAGCACCCTGCGCGACCGCGACCTTATCGAGCTCGACATGAGCGCGCTGGTCGCCGGCGCCAAGTACCGCGGCGAGTTCGAGGACCGCTTGAAGGCCGTGCTCAAGGAAGTGCAAAAGTCCGAGGGCAAGGTCATCCTGTTCATCGATGAGCTCCACACCATCGTGGGCGCGGGTGCCACCGAGGGCTCCATGGACGCCGGCAACATCCTCAAGCCGGCGCTCGCCCGTGGCGACCTGCACGCGATCGGCGCGACCACGCTCGACGAATACCGCAAGTACATCGAGAAGGACGCGGCGCTCGCCCGTCGTTTCCAGACCGTTATGGTGAGCGAGCCTACCGTCGAGGACACCATTTCGATCCTACGTGGTCTGAAGGAGAAGTACGAGATCTTCCACGGTGTGCATATCACCGATAGCGCGCTCGTGGCAGCTGCCGACCTCTCCGATCGCTACATCGCCGACCGCTTCCTGCCCGACAAGGCCATCGATTTGGTCGATGAGGCCGCGAGCCGCCTGCGCATGGAACTCGACAGCATGCCGGTCGAGATCGACGCCACCACGCGTCAGCTCACCCAGCTGCAGATCGAGGAACAGGCGCTCATGAAAGAGACCGATGACGCCTCCAAGGAGCGTCTGGAGGCCCTGCGCCAGGAGATTGCCGAGGTCCAGGAAAAGCTTAACGTGCAAAAGGCCGGCTGGCTCAACCAGAAGAACGCCATCGACCACGTGCAAGAGCTCAAGGGGCAGCTCGACGAGGCCAAGAGCGAAGAGGAGCGCGCGACGCGCAATGGCGATTTGGGTCGTGCGTCCGAGCTGCGCTACTCCGTGATTCCGGGCCTGCAGCAGCAGATTCAGGATTCCGAGGCCGCGCTCGAGGCGCAAAAGCAGCAGGACGGCGAGGGCCTCAACGAACAGGTGACCTCCGATGAGATCGCCGAGGTCGTGAGCGCCTGGACCGGCGTGCCCGTGTCCAAGATGATGCAGGGCGAACTCGACAAGCTCAAGGGCTTGGAGGGCGAGCTGCATAAGCGCGTCATCGGCCAGGACGAGGCCGTCTCCGCCGTCGCCGCAGCTGTGCGCCGCAGCCGTGCGGGCCTCTCCGATCCGGACAAGCCCATCGGAAGCTTCTTCTTCCTGGGTCCCACCGGCGTGGGCAAGACCGAGCTCGCCAAGGCGCTGGCCGAGTGCCTGTTCGATGACGAGCGCGCGCTCGTGCGTATCGACATGTCCGAGTATATGGAGAAGTTCAGCGTCCAGCGTCTGATTGGTGCGCCCCCGGGATACGTGGGCTACGACGAGGGCGGTCAGCTCACCGAGGCCGTG
>DBGBJN010000139.1:0-16764 GCA_048449885.1 Collinsella sp. | reverse complement strand
GGGCGATTGATGCCACGGCAGGCTTTGGCGAGGATTCGCTGCTGTTGGCGGCCGCGGGCTTTACCGTCGATCTGTATGAGCAGGATTGCGTGATCGCGGCGCTCCTCAAGGATGCCTTGGATCGCGCGGCGGATGATCCGGTGCTTGCGGCTGCCGTGGCTCGCATGCGCCTTCATGCGGGCGAGGACAGCATTGCCGGCCTTCGCCATACAGCTGGGCTGATCGAGCAGGACGAGCTCGCGGCTCCCGACGTGGTGTATCTGGACCCCATGTTTCCCGGGCGCACCAAGAGCGCGGCGGTTAAAAAGAAGTTCCAACTCTTGCATCATCTGGAACAGCCGTGCGCCGATGAGGAGACGCTGGTCGAAGCTGCGCTTGCCGTGCACCCGCGCAAGGTCGTTATCAAGCGGCCGGTGAAGGGGCCGCTGCTTGCCGGCGTTAAGCCGAGCTATCAACTTGCGGGCAAGGCAGTTCGTTACGATGTTTTAGTGCCGCCGCGCCCGTAACTTGCGTGCGATTACTGGCGCTTCGCTAGCGCCGTGCCGATGCGGCGTCTATTTCCATGGGTGCGACGTCAGGTGCCATCCACCGCAGTATTCGCATTTGTAGCAGGCCAAACCACGCCGCCCGCGGTTTTCGCAGTCGGCCATAACGGCCTCGGCCTCGGCGCGCGTGTCGTAACGGTTTTTGCGCTCGCACGACTTGTAGCGCCAAGCCTCATCGCGCTCGGCGTCCAAGGCGTCGCGACGCTCGTCCTCGCGCGCAAACAGGTCGCTCATATCGCCGCCGGTGGCAGCGCCCAAAAACTCGCTTTTGGCCTTTGACCAGGCGGCTCGCTTTTTGCTGCCCATCTGCATCGCGCCCCTCTCCAAACGTTGGTATCATTGCTCAATCAAAGTGATACCAATAAACGTGAGGTCGCCGCGTGATGATCAGAAAAACCCTCGATACCGACATTCCCGCTGTCATGGCTATCTACGACGCTGCCCGCGCCTTTATGCGCGCGCATGGCAACGCCACGCAATGGCCCGAGGGCACGCCTTCTGCCGAGCAACTGGCTGCCGATATCGCCGCCGGTGGCAGCTATGTGTGCGAAGTCGACGGTCGCGTGGTAGCGACGTTTGCCTTTTTACCGGGCCCGGACGAGTGCTATGACGTAATTGAGGACGGGCAATGGCGCAGTGACACTCCGTATGCTGTGCTGCACCGTGTGGCGTCCGACGGCACCGCGCACGGTATCGCGGCCGCGATGTTTGCCTTTGCCAAAGAGCGTGCCGATCACCTGCGTATCGACACGCATCAGGACAACCTGCCCATGCAGGGTGCGAGTATTAAGGCGGGGTTCGAGCGCGCCGGCGTCGTGCATGTGTCGGACGGCACGCCGCGTGTCGCGTTCGACTGGCTGCGCGAGGCGTAAGAGCAGGGGCGCGTGTCAACAATTCGCACGAACGAAAATGGCCCCGGGTGGGGCTATTTTCGTTCGCTGTGCTGTTTTGCAAGCCGGCTTTCGCAAGGCGCGAACCTACGAAAATCGCCGCGCGGCAACGCAGGGCGATGAGCTTGGTCGGGGGATAGGGCCCGCTTCGCCCGCCGGCCTGTAAATTGTATCATCCAGTGTGGAGCGTGAACGCCCGTTGCCGCGTGCGATGGGCTTGTAATAAGAGGAGAGCCATGTCGAAGCAAGCGGTCGTTGGAATCTTGGCGCATGTCGATGCCGGCAAGACCACGTTGGCCGAGGCCATGCTGTTCAACGCGGGTCGCATTCGCAAGCGCGGCCGCGTGGACGATGGCGATTCGCATCTGGACACTAACGCGATCGAGCGCGAGCGTGGCATTACGATCTTCTCGTCGCAGGCTGTACTCGACCACGGCGATACCCACGTCATGCTCGTGGATGCGCCCGGCCACGTTGATTTTTCGGCCGAGGCGGAGCGCACGCTGCGCGCACTCGACTATGCGATTTTGGTTGTGGGCGCCAACGACGGCGTGCAGGGGCACACCGAAACCCTGTGGCGCCTGCTTGCACGCTATGACATCCCGACATTCATCTTCATCAACAAGATCGATTTGGAGAATCCCGGCCGCGATGTTTTGCTGACACAACTTGGGCAACGTCTCTCCGAGGGCTGCTTGGATGCCAACGAACTGTTGGCGGGCGGGGCCGTTCAGGAGGACGCTGCCGCGTTAGACGAAGAAGCGCTCGAGGAGTTTCTTGAGGCGGGTGAGCTTTCCGTCGCGACGCTGTCACGCATGGTTGCCGAGCGCAAGCTCTTTCCCTGCTTTGCCGGCTCGGCGCTTAAGGACCAAGGCGTGGACGAGCTGCTGGATGGCATATGCGCGCTGATGCGTGAACAGGCGTGGCTCCCGGAGTTTGCCGCCCGCGTCTATCGCGTCAGCCGCGGGGACCGCGGCGAGCGCTTGGCTTGGGTTAAAGTGACCGGCGGCACGCTGCATGCCAAGCAGATGATTGCCGGACGTTCCGGTGCCGAGGCATGGGAGCAGAAGGTCGATCAGGTACGCATCTATAACGGCGAGAAGTATGAGCTTGCCCAAGAAGTTGCTGCTGGCGGTATTTGCGCCGTGACGGGTCTTGTGCACGTTCGCCCGGGGGACGCCCTGGGCGCGGAGCCCGCGGGCGATGCGCCCGTCATTGCGCCGGTCCTCACCTATACGGTACTGCCGGGCGAGCACGATGTCCATACGGTGTTCCAAGCGCTGACCGAGCTTGCCGATGAGGACCCCATGCTCGGCGTAAGCTGGAACACGCATCTTGAGCAGATTCATCTGCAGTTGATGGGTGCGGTGCAGCTCGAGGTCGTGCAGCGGGTGTTGGCCGATCGCTTTGGCCTTTCGGTTTCGTTTGAGTCTGGCGGCATCCTCTATAAGGAGACTATTTCGCAGTCGGTCGAGGGCGTGGGTCACTTTGAGCCACTGCGCCACTATGCCGAGGTGCATCTGAGCCTGGAGCCGTTGCCAGCGGGTTCGGGCGTGCAGTTTGGCACCGTGGCCTCGACCGACGCGCTCGATCTTAACTGGCAGCGTTTGGCGCTCACCAACGCCATGGAGCGCGATCACCTGGGCGTGCTGACCGGCTCTCCCATCACCGATATTCGCATTACGCTCACGGGCGGTCGTGCGCATGCCAAGCACACCGAGGGCGGCGATTTTCGTCAGGCAACGTACCGCGCGATTCGCCAGGGCTTGATGCAGGCGCGTGAGGCCGGCGCGGCGGTGCTGTTGGAGCCGTGGTATCGCTTTGAGCTCGAGGTACCGGGGGAGTGCGTGGGTCGGGCGCTCTCGGATGCCACGCGCATGGGTGCCGAGTACGAGCCGCCGACGATGGCGGAAGACCGGGCGAAGCTTGTGGGTCGCGTGCCGGCATCTGAGGTGCAGGATTACGCGCTGGAGGTGGCTGCCTACACGAGCGGTCGCGGTCATCTGTACCTGGAGTTCGCCGGCTATGCGGCTTGCCATGATGCCGAGCGCGTCATCGAGGCGGCCGCCTACGAGCCCGAGGCCGATCTGCCCAACACGCCCGACTCGGTCTTTTGCTCTCACGGCGCCGGCTACACGGTCAAATGGTACGACGTACCCGCCGCAGCTCACGTAAAGGTCGATCCCGCCACCTTCCGCTCCTATCGCCCCGCCGACCCCACCTTCTTCTGCCATTAGGGGACGGGGTAGAAATGGTAGATTTTTGAACCCTCTGATCCTTGACTAATTGATTTTGGCGCCGACGCTGCAAGAGGGAAAGTCCTTTTGTCACCTGCTGATGGTATAACTCGGTATAAGTTGGTATAACTGTTACCAGGGTTTACCGATCCGAGGAGGCCGACATGAATCCAAATCCCTTTAAGCCAACGGCAGGCAAGCGGCCTCCGATGCTCATCGGTCGAGAGTCGGTCATCGAAGATTTTGAGGAAGGACTCGACAACGGCGCCGGAGCGCCGGGTAGGCTCATGCTCATTACGGGAAACCGCGGCTGCGGCAAGACGGTTCTCCTGCGGGAGCTGCAACGTCTAGCCAGCGAGCGTGGATGGGCGGTTATCTCCGATTCCGCTTCGCTTGGCTTATGCGACCGCCTGGCCGATGCGCTTCGCTCGAATAAACCCGTTGTGACGTCAATGGAGTTCGGGCCGTCGTTTGGCCGGATGTCGGTCGAGGCGGCGCGGGCAAAGGGTGAAACGTTACGAGGGCTGGTCAACGAGCGCCTCAAGAAGCTCGGTCCAGGCAAGGGCATACTGTTTGCGATTGACGAGGCGCAATCGGCGTCTATCGAGGAACTGGCGGCTCTCGCCGTTCTCTATCAGCAGGTGCTCGGAGACCAGGATGACACGGGCTTGCCCGATAGCGACCAGCGCGGTCTTGCGCTGGTGTTCGCCGGCTTGCCCAGTATGGTTGATGACTTGCTCGAAGAGCCGAGCGTGACGTTTTTGCGCCGTGCCCAGCAGCGTACGCTGGGGGCGATTTCTTTGCCCAAGGTGCGCGATTCATATATCCAGACGGTCAAAGACGCTGGTCTTTACGTTGACGCGGAGACGGCGGACCTTGCGGCACGCAAGAGCATGGGGCATCCCTATATGGTTCAGCTGGTGGGCTATTACATGTGGCGCTCTGCTGTCCGACGTGGCTCGCAGGCCATTGAAGAGCACGATGTTGAGGCTGGGCACGTGGATGCCGTCTCTGAGTTCTACGAAGCGGTTGACGCGCCCCTGTATTACGGGCTGCGCAGCCCACAGAGCCTCTTTATCGAGGCCATGGCTGCTGACGAGGGTAAGCCGACGCGCATGGCGGACATCATTGAGCGTTGCGATCGCACCCAGAGCTGGGCGAGCAAATATCGCGCAAGCCTGATTCGCGAGCGCGTCATCGAGGCAGCCGGATACGGCCTCGTCCGGTTTACCGTGCCCATGCTGGGCGAGTATATCCGCGACCGCATTTTATGGCATGAGTAGGGTGATAAAGGTGACGGAACAGAAGATGAGCCCGCGGGCTATCGAGGTGCGTGGCGCGCGTGTACACAACCTCAAGGACATCGATATCGATATTCCGCTGGGAAAGCTCGTGGGTATTGCCGGCGTGTCGGGTTCGGGCAAGAGTTCGCTGGCGCTGGGGGTTCTTTATGCCGAGGGCTCGCGTCGCTACTTGGAAGCACTCAGCACCTATACTCGTCGTCGCCTAACACAGGCCGAACACGCCCAGGTGGACGAGGTGCTGCACGTGCCGGCGGCGCTCGCATTGCATCAGCGCCCCAGCGTGCCGGGCGTGCGTTCCACCTTTGGCACCATGACCGAGCTCAACAATAGCCTGCGTCTGCTCTTTAGCCGCTGCGCCCATCACGTGTGCCCGCATTGCGGGACGCGTGTGGAGCCGAGCCTTAACGTGGCTGCGGGCCTGTCGCTCACGTGCCCCGCATGCGGCCGCGAGTTCTACGCGCCGGGTGCCGAGGACCTTGCCTTTAACAGCGGCGGTGCGTGCCCCATCTGTGGCGGCACCGGTGTCATGCGCGAGGTGGACGAGGCGAGCCTGGTGCCCGACGAGTCAAAGACTATCAACGAAGGTGCGGTCCTTCCCTGGGGCACGCTCATGTGGGATCTGATGAAGCAGGTGGCTGGCGAGATGGGCGTGCGCACCGACGTGCCATTTAACCAGCTCACGCCTCAAGAGCGCGACATCGTGTTCCATGGTCCGGCGGTTAAAAAGCACATTCTCTACGTGCCCAAAAACGGCGAGGGCGCCACGCCGCTCGATTTCACCTATTACAACGCCGTCTATACCGTTGAGAATGCGCTCGCCAAGGTCAAGGACGATAAGGGCTTAAAACGTGTTGCGCGCTTTTTGCGCGAGGGAGCATGCCGTGATTGCGGCGGCACGCGTCTCTCCGAGGCCGCGCGCCAGCCCCAGGTGCGCGGTATCAATCTGGCGCAGGCCGCGGCCATGACGCTGGGCGAGGCGATTGAGTGGATGCGCGGGGTGCCCGCATCCTTGCCGCCCGAGATGCGGCCCATGGCAGCGGATATCTGCGATTCATTTTTGGGCACGGCCCGTCGTCTGGTCGACCTGGGTCTCGATTACCTTTCGCTCGATCGCGCCGGCGCCACGCTCTCCACGGGTGAGCGCCAGCGTGTGCAGCTCGCCCGCGTGGTGCGCAACCGATCGACGGGTGTGCTTTATGTGCTGGACGAGCCCTCGATCGGCTTGCATCCTGCCAATGTCGACGGCCTGGTGGGTGTGATGCACGACCTGGTGGGCGACGGCAACACCGTGGTTGTTGTCGACCACGATACACGTGTGCTGGCGGAAGCCGACTATCTGGTCGAGATGGGCCCCGTTGCCGGAGCAGGCGGCGGCAATGTGATCGCCGCTGGTACGGTAGACGAGGTCGAGCAATCGCAGAGCAGTCGCATCGCGCCGTTTTTGCGTGCCGAGCCCAAGCGCTTGCGTCCGCAGGTGACTGACGACGAAATGTTCGACCAGGGCCATATCCGCATGGCGACCGATGCCATCCATACCGTCAAGCCGCTCGAAGTCGATATCCCGCGCGGTCGCTTGGTTGCGGTTACGGGTGTTTCGGGTTCGGGCAAGACGACGTTGGTGCTCGAGACGCTCATCCCGGCACTCAAGGCGCAGGCAGCTGGCGAGCGCCTGCCGGGGCACGTGCGTTGGGCCGATGCCGAGGGTATTGCCCGCGCCAACCTGATTGACGCTACGCCCATCGGCGCCAACGTGCGCTCGACGGTAGCGACTTATGCCGACATCCATGATGAGCTGCGCCGCGCCTTCGCCCGTACGCCCGAGGCCAAGGCAGCCGGCTACAAGGCGGGCGCCTTTAGCTACAACACCGGCGCCTTGCGCTGCCCTACGTGTGACGGCACGGGCTCGATATCGCTCGACGTGCAGTTTTTGCCCGACGTCGAGATCATCTGCCCAGCATGCCGTGGTTCGCGCTACGCCGAGGCCGCCTCGCATATCCATCGCGAGGGTAAGGACGGGAGCTTACTGACGTTGCCGCAGCTCATGGACATGAGTGTGGACGAGGCTATCGACGCTACGGTGGGGCTCAAGAAAGTTCAGACGCGTTTGCAGACCTTGCACGACCTGGGCTTGGGCTATCTCACGCTTGGTGAGCCCACGCCGGCGCTCTCGGGCGGCGAGGCGCAGCGTCTTAAGCTTGCGAGCGAGATGGGCCGCGTGCAGGACGATGCCGTATTCGTATTCGACGAGCCTACGATTGGCCTGCATCCGCTCGATGTTCAGGTGCTGTTGAACGTGTTTGACGGCCTCGTTGCCAAGGGCGCCACAGTTATCGTGATCGAACACGATCTCGACCTTATCCGTAACGCCGATTACGTGATCGACATGGGCCCGGGCGGTGGCGATGCGGGCGGGCAAATCGTCTGCGCCGGCACGCCGAGCGACATCGCGGCTTGCTCCAAGAGCATTACCGGTCGCTACCTATAGGCAATGTGACAAAGGGACTGCCTCTTTGTCACATTGATTTCTATTTCACGCATTGAGCTGCGAGATAGTCGCGGAAGAATGGCAATTCAAATGCGACGAGCCCTCGTCCTCGTTCTCCAATGATGCCGGCATCTATCATGCGGCGTCGGTAGCGGGAGACCTGCTGCGGCGAACGCTTAAGGCGCTCGATAAGGTCGGCGGTGGTGGACTCTTCTTCGTCATCGAGCATGGCGATGAGGAATCGCTTGTCCTCTGCAGTGAGTTCCCGATAGGTTGCCGCGAGGATTCGGTCGTCCATCTCGTCGCGCGCGATTTTGATTCCCAGGTCAAAGTCGCGTGACGAGATTTTCTTCGAATCGTTTGTGAGATCCCAGGCACGGTAGCCTACGAGTTGCAATAGGAAGGGAAAACCAGAGATCGAGCGAACGGCTCTATCGATTCCCTCAGCATCTGCCAGGCGATCGTTTTCCTGGATTGTGCGAATCAAGGCCTCTCGCACGTCATAGTCGGCAATGCGACCCAGATGATATTGTTGGGCGCGGCGAAGGAACGAGACCGTCTTGTGGTTCAGCAACGTCGAGACGTTGTTGGGAAGTCCCGCCATGAGCAGCGCGACGCGTCTCCCATCGGTCACAAAGTGCTGATACGTCGCTGCGAGCTGAATCATCTCGTCGAGTGTCGGGTCCACCTCGTCAACCGTGACGAGCAGACCGGTGCCCGCTTCGTTGAGCTGGTCGATGATGTCGCTCATGCGATACCGCCAGGTTGAGGCATCGTGAACGCGACTGACCTCGATGCTGCCGAGCGGTGCAATTCCGAGACCGGTGACTTCGAAGTGGTTGGACGGGTCGATAAGATGGGTTGCGGCGCGTTTCGTCCCGAACTCGATTTCCTCAAGCATTCCCGGGAGCGCGGTCGTCTTTACGGCAATCCAGCCGTGGGATTCCGCCCTTGTCGCGAGCGACGACATGAGAGCGGTTTTACCGGTTCCACGAGCGCCTGAGAAGATCGAGGTCAATTCTGGGCGCCTGCGCTGGCTCAAGAAGGCACGGTCCAAATCCCGAATAATCTGTTGTCTGCCAGCGAGGTGGGCAGGAACCTCACCAAAACTGGGGGTAAACGGGTTCTCGAGATATTCCACAAGGCTCTCCTTTCACACCGCCGTTTAACTTCATTTTACTTTAGTTAATTCTGATTAAAAGTGAGGCTCTTTATCTAGAGCATCAATTAGGCGTGTGTGCCATCGGCGCGGCGCTTGAATGTGACAAAGGGACAGTTCCTTTGTCACATTCCCGGAAAGCCTGTTTGGCGTAGGGCCTCGTAGAGGACGATGGCGGCGCTGTTGGAAAGGTTGAGGGCGCTGATGCGGTAGTCGTCGGGATTGACGAAGTTGCCGCAGATATCCTGCCGAAGGATGGCCTCGTGGCTGTCCTCGGTATGCCCCAGCGATTCCTCGTGAGCTTCCCATGCCTCGGCGTTATCGAGCGAGTCGCAATCGCGCAGCATCGGGATGCGCTCGCAGCGCTCGGGCGCCGCGGCAAGCAGTGGCTCGGGAATGCCCGAGCTCTCGCTGCCAAAGACCAAGTAGTCGCCATCGCGGTAGGTACTCTGCGCATAGGTTCTGCGCGCCTTTTTGGTCAGCAGATGCAGGCGACCATCGGCGGGGGAGAGGCCGTTGCGCGCAAGGAAATCCTCCCAGCCGGCATAGGTCGTCACGTCCAAGTTTTGCCAGTAGCCCAGTCCGGCACGACGCACCGTCTTGTCGTCGAGCGAAAACCCCAGCGGCTCCACCAGATGCAGACGGGCGCCGGTGACCACGCAGGTACGGCCGATATTGCCTGTATTGGCCGGAATTTCGGGTGCATACAGCACGATATTGAACATGAATCTCCTTGGCTCAGAACGAAAAACCACCACGAAGGGCACCTTCGTGGTGGTTTGGCGGTTGTGTAGGCGGAAAAATGCCCGCTTGGATAAACCTAGGCGCGGTGCCAGTCGGTCAGGCAGGCATCGAGGGAGGCGATGAGCGCATCCTTGTCCATGTGACGGCCGATGATGCACAGGCTCGTCATGCGGTCGCCCGTCTCGTCGTCCCAAATCTGCATGATTTCGGGGTTCTCGTCGATGATCTTCTGCTTCTCGCCCTCGGGCGCCGAGTCGACAAACAGGCCGTTCTCCATCAGGCGCATCTGGTGGCCGGCCTGTTCGAACATGTAGCACATGTCCGGATCGCCGGTCTGCCACAGCGGGCCCTTGACGCGGATGACCTCGTCGGGCCACTCCTGCTCAACAAAATCGGTGAACTTCTGCAGGTCAAACGGCTTGCGGCGCGAGTACACAAAGGTCTCGATGTCGTACTCGAGCACCTCGGGGTCGTCGTGCTCCTCGGGATGCTCCATGGCCTCGATCCAGGCGGCGGAGTTGTAGGCGCGCATAAAGTCAAAGCGGTCGGTGTCGAGCAGCTCCTCCATAGGAACCTCTCCGTTTTGGGCCTCGACGATCACGGCGTCCTTCTGCAGGCTGCGCACGATGGCCTTGAGCTCGGCGATCTGCTCAGGGCTCACGGTATCGGTCTTGTTGAGGATCAGCGTGGAGCAGAACTCGATCTGCTGGATGAGCAGGCTCTCGATGTCGTCCTCGTCGATATCCTCAGCCAGCAGGTCGCGACCGCCGTTGAACTCGTCGTACATGCGGGCACAGTCGACCACGGCCACGATGTTGTCGAGCGCGAGCTTAGGCTCGCCGCCCACCTTGGCCTCGTCGCAGAAGCTCGAGATGGTGTAGGCGATGGGGATGGGCTCGCAAATGCCCGAGGCCTCGATGATGATGTAATCGAAGTTGCCCGAATCGGCGATGCCCTGCAGCTGGTTGGCCAGGTCATCCGAAAGCGTGCAGCAGATGCAGCCGTTGGTGAGCGGGATGAGGTCGTCGGTCTCGGAAAGGCCGCCGTCGGCGATGAGGCTGGCGTCCACATTGATCTCGCCGATATCGTTGACGATCACGGCGGCGCGGATACCGCCATCGTTAGCGAGGATGTGGTTGAGCAGCGTGGTCTTGCCGGCACCGAGGTATCCGGTAAGCATGATGATTTTCACGGGTTTGTTGGGCATGTGCCCTCCTTTGTTAGACATGGCTTACAGTTGAATCGTATGCCAAACGCCTGCTCTTATACCCATGCGCTGGCAAATAACACAGGCTACTCCCAGGCTCCCCATACATCAGGGCAATAACCGACGGTGGCCTTTTTGCCGTTACGCACGATGGGCTCGGCTAGAACCTGCTGGTTCTCGAGCAACTTGTCGAAGCGCTGGCTGGGGGTGAGGTGCTGGATGAGCGCGAGCGTCTCCTCGTCCTTGGCCTTGGGGTTGAGCAGCTTGTCGATACCGCCGACCGCCTGCATCACGCTCGTGAGCTCGCCCTTGCTCATCTCCTTTTCCTTAAGGTCAATAAACTGCACCTTAATGCGGCGCTCTTTGAAGAAGCGCTGTGCTTTCTTGGTATCGAAAGACTTTTTGGTGCCAAAAATTTGCACGTTCATGTATTTGTTCCGCCGTTCTACCTGATGAAGTTGGTGCGCTCGCGATCGGCTTCGGGGGCTTCGATACCGGCGGCCTGTCCTGCCTCGATACAATGCAGGAGCCAGGCCATGTTCTTGCCGATGTTGCGCATGGTGGCCAGGCCCTCGGCGTCCTGGGCGGCCTCGCCCGGCATGGCGCCAAACACGTTGTTCCAGTACGTTGAGGCAACCACGGGCATCTGGTTGATGGTGAAGTACTTATTGAGCACGTCGAAGGTGGTCGACGTGCCGCCGCGACGGGCAACGGCGACGGCAGCGCCCGGCTTGTGTGCAAAGGCTTTGCTGCCGGCATAGAATGCGCGATCGAGGGCCGAAAGGATGCGCCCGCTGGGGTGCGCATAGTAGACGGGCGAGCCAAAGACAAAGCCATCTGCCTGCTTGGCGGCAGCGATCAGCTCGTTCACCACGTCATCGTCAAAGGTGCAGCGGCAATCGAGCTTGCCGCACTGACCACAGCCAATGCAGTCGCGAATGGGCTTGGTGCCCAGCTGAAACACCTCGGTATCAATGCCTTCGGCATTGAGTTGCTCGGCGACTTCGGCGAGTGCGCGGGCGGTGTTGCCGTTTGCCTTGGGGCTGCCATTGACCAAAAGAACCTTCATCACAAACTCCCTCTGCTGTCGGTGACTTCTGCAGAGGATTATCGCACGATGGGGGAGGCGGTGTGGGCGCGGTGCTAATCCAGTTTGGTACCTGGCACCTGCACGGCTTTCCCGAGCAACGCTTTGAGCTCGTTCAAAATGGAAACGGGCTGTCGATCGACAGCGTCCAGATGAAGCGTGGCCACGCGAATGGGCGGCTGATATTCAAGCGAGCCGATGAGCACAGGAGAACCCAGGAACCGTTCGATTTCGTCTGCAATCGCGTCGGTTTCTTCGGGATCAAAGTCGTCGAAAAGCGCTACGAACATCGGTCCCGTCGAGCGGAACAGGCGACCCTTGCCGCGCGAACAATCCATGAGGCAGGCGGCGCTTTCGGCGAGCACACGGTCGCCTGCATCGAATCCAAAGCGGGCATTGACCTCAGCGATATCGTCGACCTTAATGGCAATAAAGCCTGCCTCGCGCGCCACGCGACGCATTTCGCCAATGGCGTTGACCAGGGCGTGAATATCGCCCAGGCCGGTCACGGAATCAGTCGTATCTGCCAAGCTTCGGTTGATGATAATGCCCACATACATGCTAGGCTCGGTATCGGTGCCGTCCAAGCGGTAGCCTGTGCAGTCGCAGAGCACGTATTTTCCGGTGGCATCCATTACACGATACTGCATGTAGTGGAAGTGCCACGTGCCGTTTATCACCATGTCGAGCTCGGCGCGTACGTTGTCGCGGTCCTCGGGATGAACGCGGGCGAGCCACATGTCGAGTGAGTTAAAAGGGTGCTGGGAGGGCAGGTCAAAATCGCGCACGGCGTTGACCGACCATTGCGATTCGCCCGTATCGAGATTGAGGATGAACGGATAGCGCGTCTCGGAGCTCATGGAGATCGCTTGGAACACCCGGTCGTTGCAGGGAAGCTGATCGACGATTGGGCGTTGCGGCGCGTCATCGTCTTTCGGTTGCTGCACACGATGCATAAGCTTATAGCGATACATCTTGCGATCGGCATCCATTGTCATCTGGCGACGCGTGTCGCCAGCAAGTGGATCGACGCGCGAGCAGCCAAAGCTAAAGCTGCCGATCATGGGCGCCTTGCCACCTGAGCTCGCCTCGATCAGCCTGGTACGTACCTGCTCCAAGCGCTGCTCGAGTTCAATCTCGTTTGCGGAGAGCGAGATGAGCACAAACTCGTCTCCACCGATACGGAACAGCATCTCATCGTGCTCCATGGTTTCGGAGAGCGTGCGGCAGATGCTCAGAATATAGCGATTGCCTTCGGCGTGGCCAAACCTATCATTGCAATGCTTGAGATGGTCGATGTCAATATAGGCGCAGGTGAAGGGGTCGCCTTTGCGCCAGAGTTGCTCGACGTGACGGTCGAATCCGTTGCGGTTGCCCAAGTTGGTGAGCGGATCGATATAGGCGTTGCGCTCAAGCAGCTGGCGCTCTTGTTGCAGGATGGCATGCGTCTTTTGCAGTTGCTCGCCAACGGCGCGTAGCCCAGCAGGCAGCGCGGCAACATCGAGCTCGGCGGTCGAGACGCCGTTCGCAAGTCGCTGAAGATAGGCAATAATCGATTGCTCGCCCAGGCGATACGACTCGTTCATGATGGATAACCTCCTTGGGCGGAACAACGGTTTGTATCATATCCCCAATTCGGTTTGAATTGGGGATATAAGTTAGCTAATGGAGACAAATATCCCCTTCGACGGTGGCGTTTTGCGCGCGAGCGTATCAGTTGTTATTGCCGCCATCGAGCAATGCCTCAAAATCCTTCGCCTGCATGGGGCGGTAGTAGAGGAAGCCCTGAGCGTAGCGGGCGCCCATTTGTCGTAGCATGTTCGCCTGCTCATTTGTCTCGACGCCTTCGACCACGACGGGCAGATGGAGCGACTGCGCCATTTCGAGCATCGATGAAATGATTTGCGTGCTGCGGCCTTGATCGCGGTCGGTGGGCACAAAGGTGCGGTCGAGCTTGATGACGTCGACGTTGACGTTCTTGAGCATCGCGAGCGTGGACTGGCCGGTGCCAAAATCGTCCATGTAGGTCGAGAAGCCACGGGTGTGCAGATCCGCGGTCAGCTTATCCACGGCCTCGGACTCTCCGGTATAGGCGGTCTCGGTGATCTCGATGTGCATGAGTTCGGGCGGCAGGTTGTACTGGGCGGCGAGCGACCCCATATGCTCGGCGACATCGCAGGCAAGAATGTCTACGCGCGACACATTGAGGGAAATCGGAACCACGCGAAGTCCTCGATTGAGGCGCTCGCGGAGCCACATGGCGACGCCCTGCCAAACATATTTGTCGAGCGTCACTACAAAGCCGCTTTCCTCGAGTGCGGGGATAAACGTTGCGGGCGAAATGAGAGAGCCGTCCTTGTTAATCCAGCGGGTGAGTGCTTCGGCGCCAATAATCTCGCCGGTTTCCATATCGACCTGGGGCTGAAGATAGTACGTGATGCGACCATTTGACAGCGCGTACTGGAATTCGGTCAGCGTGCGGTTGAACACGATTTCGCGCTTGTACTCCTCGGGGCAAAAAATGGCAATGCGCTCCTTAAAGTCGTTTTTTGCGCGCCGATTGGTAAACATGGCCTTTGCCTGCGCATCGATGGTGATCTCCTCATTGGAATCGATGGGGTAAACGCCCATGGACGGCCAAAAACCTACGCCGCCATCATACCTGGCTACTGCCTCGCGAACGCGGTTGTAGATTTGATGGACGGCGATGTGCTTAAAGGGGATGAGTACGCAAAAGTCATCTTGGCCCCAGTACCCTGCGACGCCCATGTCGGCATTCTCGATGTCCTTGAGGACCGTGCCCACATCGGCAAGCAGGCGGTCGCCTTCGGCCTGTCCATACCATTCGTTAAACAGGCGCATGTGGCCCATGTCGACCGTGGCGATGCACCAGGCGCCGTCGCGTCTTGCCTCGAGAAAAGCGTTGGCGCGCCGCATAAACTCGCTGGGTCGATAGAGACCCGTGAGCGAGTCGATACGTTCGGCGATGGCGCTTTTGCGCTCAGACTCGGGTATGGGGAGGCTGTCGTTGGGAACAAGCCCGCCGGCCGTGCGAAGGCGACGGTCGAGTTCGCCTAAAACGGCGGTCGCCTGATGGGTTAAGTGCTCGTAAAATGCCGGGACGACAAGGCAGACGGGAGTAATGGTGTCGCCTGCGATTCGAACAGGAGCTAAAACGGCCTCTTTAAGGTGGCGGGTCAGTTGCTCGAATGCCTCGTGGTCTAGATCGTTGCTGAGCACGACGAACTGAACGCTTCGTGAACGGTAGACCCGGCTCCTGCCGCGAGTGATCGACAGCATGCGGCCTGCGTATTCGGCAAGCATGTTGTCGACAGCCTCGGCCCCGTAGAGCTCGTTGAGCTTTGTCGTGCCACGAACGCGCACCGCTATAAGCCCTGTCTCGCAACGATCGCGGCGGCAGGCGTCGATGGCGTTGGCCAGCATGCGCTGCGTTCCGAGGCCTGTGGCAGCGTCGACGGTTTCGGCAAGTGAGTGGTTGACGAGCTCGCCGACATAGAGCGAGGGGACATTTTCGTCGCCGTCGATGCGAAACCCGCGAGCACGGCAGAGCACGTAGTCGCCTGTGGCGTTGCGCACACGATACTGCATGACGCGACGGTGCTTGGTGCCGTTATAGACCTGGTCTATGTCGTTGATGTAGGCCTCAAGGTCATCGGGATGCACGCGCGTTTTCCAGTAATCGCGACAGTTGTCTATGTGCTCCGAGGGAAGGCCAAGATCGCGCAAGGCGCCTTGTGACCAAAGGGTGCGATGTTTGTCCAAGTTCTCGATAAAGAAATAGCGGCCCTCGTTGAGCATCGAAAAGGCATCGAAAATGCGATCGCTTATTTCGAAGTCGTCGGCGTGGACTTGCGTGATATTGCGTCGATCAAGGTGCATGGCATGACGTAGCTTGTAGTCGTACATGCGATGGTCGGCATCGAGCGTCATGCGATTGGGGGCTTCGCCCAGGGCGGGGTCGGCATACGACACTCCATAGCTAAACGAGCGGGGCATCTCGGAATCGTTGTTTTTGAGCAGGACCGTTCGGCAGTGTTCCAGACGTTCGGCGAGGTCGTCCTCGGTCGCAATCGTAGATAGGATGGCAAACTCGTCGCCGCCTATGCGAAACGCCGCTTCGTCCACTTTCATATACAGTTTGAGATAGAGGCTTACCTGCAAGATATAGCGGTTGCCCTCGTCATGCCCAAAGACGTCGTTGCAGTGCTTGAGATTGTCGATGTCGATGAACGCCATGGTAACGGGGATGTCCTGCTCCCAGAGCTCCTCGAGGGAGCGGGCAAAGCCGCCGCGGTTGCCAAGTCCGGTAAGCTGGTCGGTAAAGGCGGTCCTAATCAGATCATCCTGACGCTCGAGAAGGTCACGGACGGTCTTTTCGAGCGTTTCGGTGTAATTGCTGACAGTTTCCATGTTCTAAGCGGCTTTCTGAGGTCGGGGCGGATTGCGTCGGGCGAGCTCGTTGTGTACACGCGTCGTTGCTCAACGCTTTGCATGTATCCAGGCCCCCGCCTTGCCGCGTTGTTGAGTTAATTTGCCGGTTAATGTTCGCTGTTGATAACAGCTAAGTAGTGTAAACAATAGTGCACAATTATATATGGGTGCACATGCTGTGGGCGGCTATTATTCGACAAACGGTAGCGCGACGATGCGATGTTCGATGAAAATGCGACTGAGACGATGTATGTTGACGGGTATACTTGTTCCGTTTGAATTTGTGGGGACGGAGATGGTCGCATGGCACAGTCAAATACGACGCGCACAGTGGGGCTGGCACTCGAGGGAGGCGGCTACCGCGGTATGTATACGGCGGGCGTGCTCGACGTTTGGATGGAGCACGGCTTAACTTGCGACCATATGGTGGGTGTCTCGGCGGGCGCGGCGTTTGGCTACAACTTTAAATCGCGCCAGATCGGCCGCGCCATTCGCTACAACAAGGCTTATTGCGCCGACAAGCGCTATGCGGGTGTAGCAAGCTGGCTGCGGACCGGCGATATGTTCAATGCCGATTTTGCCTATCACGAGGTGCCTATCGAGCGCGATCCCATCGACTTGGAGGCGTACCGCGCCTGCCCCATGCGATTTACG
>DBGBJN010000138.1:0-1867 GCA_048449885.1 Collinsella sp. | reverse complement strand
TGACACTCACTCAGCGCAAAAAACAAAAGGGCGCCCTGGTTTCCCAGAGCGCCCTTCTTAGAACAAGATTGTTGCGTTGCAGCAAATGCTACTCGGCAGCAGCCTCAGTCTCGACCTCGGCGGTCTCGGCCTCGGCGACCTCAGCGGCCTCCTCGACCTCAGCCTCGGCAGCGAGCTCCTCGGCGGTAACGCCGACGAGAACGACAACCTCGGCCTTGATCTCGCGGTACAGCGAGATGGCAACGGTGTGGGCACCGGCAACCTTGATGGGCTTACCGAGCTCGACGCGCTTGCGGTCGATGTCCATACCGAGCTGATCCTTGATGGCGTCAGCGATCATAGCGGCGGTAACGGAGCCAAAGAGGATGCCCTCGTCGCCGACCTTGACGTCAACGGTGACCGTCTTGCCCTCGAAGGCAGCCTTGGTCTCGTTGGCGGTAGCCAGACGGACGGCCTCGCGCTTGGCGATGTTGTTGCGACGCTCGTCAAGCTGCTTGAGGTTGCCCTTGGTGGCGGCAACAGCGAGCTTCTTGGGGAACAGGAAGTTCTCAGCGTAACCCTGAGCGACCTCTACGACGTCACCCTCGCCGCCTTTGCCCTTGATCTCATCGAGAAGAATAACCTTCATGATGCGTCTCCCTTCTTAGCCGCGGTCGCGGTTGCCACGAGAGGAAACCACGGGGACGGTGTACGGCAGGAGAGCCATCTCGCGGGCGCGCTTGATGGCGTTGGCGATGTCATGCTGATGCTGCGTGCAAGCGCCAGTGACGCGACGGGGCTTGATCTTGCCACGGTCGGTCATGTACTTACGGAGAAGCTGAGTGTCCTTATAGTCGATGAACTCAGTGTTCTCCTTGCAGAACTGGCAGTACTTACGACGCGGCTGACGTGCAGAAAAATCATTAGCCATGTCAAAATACCTTTCATTTGGCAACTTCGGCGAACCGAAGCCGCCTCTCACTCAAAAATAGGTGAACAACCCTTAGAACGGGATGTCCTCATCGTAGACGTCGACCGCGGGCGGCGTAGCCACCGGCGCGGCAGGACGTGCTGCGGGCGCGGGAGCTGCGGGGGCGTAACCGCCCTGATCGTAGCCACCCTGGCCACCACGGGAGCTCATAAACTCGATCTCATCGACGATGACCTCAAGCTTGCTCCTGCGCTGACCGTCGCGCTCCCAAGAGCTGTAGCGCAGCTTGCCCTCGATCGCGACCTTGTTTCCCTTTGCCAGGAAACGGCTCACGGCCTCGGCGCGGGTGCCGAACATAGTGCAGTCAACAAAGTTGGGATAGTCCTCCCACTCGCCAGTCTGCGCGTTGCGGCGACGATCGTTCACGGCGACGCCAAAGGACAGAACCTGGGTTCCGCCGGCGGTGGCGCGCAGCTCGGGATCGCGGGTGAGGTTACCGGTGATGTTCACTCGATTGATGCTCATAACTCACTACTTCCTCTTGGGGCACAAGCCCAGTCCAAAACGACAGTCTTACTCCTGGTCGTCGCGACGGACGATCATGTGGCGGACCACAGCGTCGGTGATGCGCAGGACGCGATCAAGCTCGGCGATCTGGGTAGGATCTGCGTGGAAGTTGATGAGGGTGTAGTCACCATCGGTGAGGTCGTTGATCTCGTAGGCGAGCTTGCGCTTGCCCCACTCGTCAACGGAGTCGACCTTGCCAGCGCCCTCAGCGATCGTGGTATCGATACGCTTCATAACAGCGAGACGAGTCTCGGGGTCGAGCGACGGGTCAACAAAGAACAGCAGTTCATAAGCCTTCATATTGTCACCTCCTCTGGGCAAATGTGGCTTCAGGTCGTGAAGGTGCGCCTGAAGCAGGAAAAGACTTGGTAATAATATCTTTCAACCTCC
>DBGBJN010000137.1:0-3969 GCA_048449885.1 Collinsella sp. | reverse complement strand
CTTGGCTTCCTGCAAAAAGCCTACTCACTTGGTTTTTCGGCTAGAAAACCGCCGCGAGGGAAGGCAACTCCCTTACGGCGGTTTGGATGTTTGCCCAGATAAAATATGCCAAAATAAACCTGTCCCTTTTTGGCAGGTGGTTTCAGCTGAACGGCGGGCCGTGCGGCTCGGGTGTGCGGGCTCACAATCTGGGGAAACCAAACAGATTGGGGGCTTGTATGATCGATTCGAAGGGAAACGTGCGACCCGAGGGCATGTTTAACAGGGTGCGCCTGGCCCCCGAAGCCCAGCGCGCATACGATACGAGGGCTAGTCGTTGGGGGACGTTCTTAAACGACTAGTCAAACAAGAACGTCCCCAACGATTACTCAAAAGGAGCGTCTCCAAGTGCCAGCTCTGGCAACGACGCAGGTAGAAAAACGTCAGCGAAAATCCGCCAGAGCGAGCAAGGTGCCTTGAAACGAGGCGGCATTGACCTTTTGGTCATGCCGTCGAAGCTGAAAGGCAGATTGCCGTTCTGACGGGTTTGCAGCGTCGAGCCGTTACGCGGTTTGGTAAAACCGCGTAACCCAACTAGAAGCGGTTACCGCGGAAGCCGCCACCGTTGCGGCCGCCACGGTCGCCACCGCGACCGCCGCGGTCGTTACCACGGTTGCCGCCGAAGCCGCCACGGTTGCCGCCGCGATCGCCATAGCCACCACGGTTGCCGCCAAAGCCGCCGCGACCGCCACGGTCGCCGCCACGGTCACCAAAACCGCCACGGCCGCCGCGATCGCCACCGCGACCGCCGCGGTCGCCGCCACGGCCACCACGGTCGCCAAAGCCGCCGCGACCGCCACGATCGCCGCCACGGCCACCACGGTCGTCACGGCCGCCGCGAGGACCGCGGTCCTCGTCCAGGCCCATGGCGACGAGCGGAGCGATAACCTTATCGAGGGCGGCCATCAGCTCGGTGGCCTCCTCGTAAGAAAGCTCGGGCAGGAGCTTCTCCTTCTTGTTGGCAAGCTCGACCAGGCCCTCAGCGGCATCCTCGGCGGCGAAGACAACAATCTTGCGCATATCGCCCTCGGCGTCGTCGATGCGGCCGACCAGATCGGCGGCCTCGGCCTCGGCCATCAGGCCATCGAGCTCACGAAGGCGCATGCCCAGCAGGTCGGACATTTCCTTCTGCTCCATCTTGGGCTTGAGGTCAAGAAGCTTGATGGCGCGCTCGATGTTCGCCATGCGCTCGGCCTTGGCCTCCTCCTCCTTGGAAATAGCAAAGCGACGGCTACGCAGCAGGCGGGCGGCCTTCTGCATCTTGTCCATCAGCTCTTCGTCATCGTAATCAACGGCGGCCTCGACAACCTCGGCCTCCTCCTCGGCGGAAACCTCGTCAGCAGCCTCAACCTCGGCAGCTTCGGTCTCCACGGTCTCGACTGCCTCGACCTCGGCAGCCATGGTCTCGTTCTCGGTCTCGTTCATGATCTCTTCGTTCTCGGACATGAGACTCCTTCTTGGCCCTCTCGGGCATCATCGCCCCATTCGCGGGGCCCGTCGCGCACTCTTTGCGCTTTAAACATTCATGCCTCTCGGCAAAACGTCCATTAGTTTATGGTGTCACCATCCAATCTAGCTGCAGAATCTATGTGCACACATTAATGCGACATGTGCGACTCGCGACGAGCGTACACCAGCGACGCCACGAACCCGACCACGGCAATTACAGCCGCCACACGCACGGCAGCTGCAAATCCAATCGCCTGGGCAACGTCCGTCGCAGCGCCAGCGGCGTCGGCGGTCGCGGCAGAACTCGAGAGCAGACCGATAAACAGGGACGGGCCAGACGATGCGGCAATCATGTTCCACGTGTTAAGCAATGCCGTTCCGTGAGGATGTTCAGCGGCAGGCAGCGTCTCCAATCCGGCCGTTTGCGAGGGGCTCAGCACCAAACCGACTCCGGCATACACCACAACGGTCAGCGCCACAACGACGCCGATGTTCATACTCGCCGCCGTCATCGAGATGGTAGTCTGCCCCACGGCAATCAGGGCAAAGCCGACCGGCAGCAGCGGCCATGCGCCACGGGCGTCCATCACGCGTCCGCCCACAATCGAGGTCACGGCGTTGCAGGCAATCGCCGGCAAAATGAGCAAGCCCGCAACAAGTGCGGTCATGCCGTATGCGCCCTCAAAATAGAGCGGCAACAAAACGCTCATCGAGAACGTTGTCATCATCGACACCACCACAAGCAAACACGCAGGCCAAAAACGAACGCTCGCCATGGGACGCACGTTAAGCACTGGATGCTCGAGCCTGAGCTGACGAACCGCAAACAGGCCGAGCAGCACAATGGCGGCGAAGAGCGTCACGATGCCGGCAATCAGATTGGTCGAGAACTCGCCTACGGAATACACAAATGCCGTAATGCCAGCGGCGAGCAAAACAACCGACAGAATATCAAGCGTGGTATTCGAGCGCTCTCCGACATTCTGAACAAGTTTAACGCCCGCCGCAGCGACCACAATACCGCCCACCAGCGGCACTACGAACACCGCCCTCCAGCCGAACAACGTGCACATAAGACCGCTGATTACGGGTCCAAACGCCGGCCCTAGCGTAATGCAGGCACCGCCCAGGCTCAGATACAGACCGAGCTTCTCGCGCGGGGCGCAAGACAGCACCACGTTCATCATGAGCGGAAACAAGATGCCCGATCCCGCAGCCTGCAAAATACGACTTGGCAGCAAAACGCTAAACGACGGAGCGATCAGACACAGGACTTCGCCGGCGACCATACATCCGCATGCGAAAAACAGCAGCTTGCGCGTCGAGAAACGGCCGGACAGAAAGGCCATGATGGCCGTAAAGATCGACGTCACGATCATGTAGCCCGAAACGAGCCACTGCGCCGTGGTGGCACTCACCGAAAAGGCCGCCATAATGTCGTGCAACGCCACGTTAATGATGTTCTCGTTAAACGCGGCGACAAAGGCTGCGATATACATTACGACGAGAAGCGCCGCAGTGGCCGATGGCGCTACTTGAACTTGTTGCTGAGATTTGCTCCCCATGCATTTCCTTCCTCTTGGAACGACAGTTGCATCGCCCCAGAGGAACAGTCCAGGGCGAAAAATGAGCCCTAGACTTACGCCAGACGCCGTACACGACGAGTCTGACAACATGGTCCAACGTCGAGAGATTGTAACGCGGACGCACAGCTTTCCTTCCGCGCTATTATTAAAAGTCCACGAAAGCATGAGACATGAGAAGCCCGCCATGATTAAGCCCATCATGAAATCCGAGTTCTTTTTGCGCCTGCCTTCCGAAGACGCGGGACCCGACGATGCCGCGACCGGGCAGGACCTCCTGGATACACTCCACGAGCATGAGCGCGAGTGCGTGGGCCTCGCCGCCAACATGATTGGCGTGCGCAAACGCATCATCTGCGTAAAGGACGGCAACAGGACACTCCTGATGTACAACCCTCAAATTCTTGAGCAGGTCAATGCCTATCAGACGAGCGAAGGATGTCTCTCGCTGATCGGCGAGCGTCCCTGTACCCGCTATCGCCGCATTAAGGTTGAGTATTTGGACGAGAACTTCGTCCACCGCATCAAAAACTTCTCGGGCTACACCGCCGAGATCATCCAGCACGAAATCGACCACTGCAACGGGATTGTTATTTAGTTCCGCCGATTCAAGAAAGCTCCCTGCAGCAAAACAACTGCAGGGAGCTTTTCATAGTGCGGAGTTTCTATCCCCTACGACTGGCGGTAATGGTCAAAGAAGTCGGCGAGGTCTTCGAGGGACTCTTTGAGTACTTCCATGCGCGGCAGGTACACGATGCGGAAGTGGTCGGGCTCAGCCCAGTTGAAGCCGCCGCCGCGCGTGATCAGGATCTTCTTCTCGTGCAGCAGGTCAAGGGCGAACTGCTCGTCATCGGTGATGTTGAACTTCTTCACATCCATCTTGGGGAAGATGTAGAAC
>DBGBJN010000136.1:0-2297 GCA_048449885.1 Collinsella sp. | reverse complement strand
CGACTTTGAGCGCATCGCCGACACGCCGGGTCTTGTCGCCTTTGCCGGAGGCACGCGCGCGCACGACATGCAGGTGCGCCTCAAGTACGCCGGCATCGATGCCGCGATTATCTCGGACGTCGCGCAGGCAATTGGCGCCGTAGCAGACGAGGCCGCCGATGACACCTTCTACGCCGTCGCCAACTACACGGCCTTCCCGCCGCTGGTCAAGGAACTCGACGGACTGAAGGGCGCCACTGCCGACGCTGTTGCTGCCCGCGCCATAGCCCGTGCCGACGGCAGCGCTCTTCCTGTCGGCATCGCGCCAGTCGAGCTTTCGCGCCCGCTGCGCATCGTCTACCTGTATCCCGATGCCCTTAACCTCTATGGCGACGGCGGCAATGTTATCGCGCTCGAGCGCCGCTGCGCTTGGCGCGGCATTCCCGTGCGCGTGGACGAGGTCCGTATGGGCGAAACGCTTGATTTGACCGATGCCGATATCGTCATGATGGGCGGTGGCTCCGACCGCGACCAGCTGGCGGTCGCACATGAACTGCTCGCTCAAAAAGACAAGGTCGCATCCTATGTTGAGGATGGCGGTTCGTTGCTCGCCATCTGCGGCAGCTATCAGCTGCTCGGCCGTTCGTATTATATGGGTGAGAATCGCATTGAGGGTCTGGGGGTCATTGCCGCCGAAACCGTACGCGGCTCCGACCGCCTGATCGGCAACGTAGCCGTCAAAACCGATCTGGCACCCGAGCCCTTTGTGGGATTTGAGAACCACGGCGGCCGCACCCTGCTCGATGCAGAGGCCACGCCGCTCGGAACGTCCGTCGTCACGGGCACCGGCAACAACGGCGACGATGGCCTTGAGGGTCTGATCTACAAGGGCGTCATCGGCACGTATCTGCACGGGCCGGCGCTGCCCAAGAACCCCGAACTCGCCGACTGGCTGATCGCGCACGCCCTCGAGCGCCGCGGCGATGCGCAGGCCGCCGCCCCGCTGCCGCTCAAGCCCCTCGACGACACCTACGAGCACGCCGCCCACGACGCAGCCATGAAGCTCCTCCCCTAGCACCTCACAACCACAAAGGGGACAGGCACCTTTGTGGTGGTTTTTCAGTTTGCCAACGATATGTGAACGGCTAAAAAAGTCTGCTATACTCTTTCCCGCTGTCCCCATCGTCTAGCGGCCAAGGACGCCACCCTTTCAAGGTGGATATCGCGGGTTCGAATCCCGCTGGGGGCACCATTTGAATTGAAGAGCCCGTTACCCTCGCGGTAGCGGGCTTTTTGCTACCGATATGCCGGGATTCGAACCCGACAGGGTGCGAAGCTGAGGAAACGCGCAAGCGTTTTCCAGCGCAGCACGCAAGGAGCGGAGCGACGCAGCGGAAGCGGGCGGCGCCAGCCGCACGCGGACATCCCGCTGGGGGCACCATTTGAAACTAGAAGCCCGTTACCCTCGCGGTAGCGGGCTTTTTGCTACCGATATGCCGGGATTCGAACCCGACAGGGTGCGGATCCCGACATCATCGCAAGGCCTGTGGTCAAAAAATGGCAAATATGAGTACTGTTACCATTTTAGTAACAGCGATTTCATGCCTTTAGAAGTCGATTTGGACGTCAGGCGTCCTACGGCGGAAGAATTGCAGACGTTTATCGGCTAAGTACTTGTACATATGTTGCGTAACACTACATATTTTGCAAATAAATAATGCTACAGGACTTGTGACAGTACTCATATTTGACGTTTTTTGTCCACAACCCTTTATACCTAGGCAAGTCGGCGGCAAAACGGACTTCAAAGCGCCCTTCGCAAATCAGAACCACCCTTAAAAAGGGTGGTTTGCTCTTAGGGTATAACCCACGGGCCCCGGGCTCGCGTCTAAAGGCGCGGGCCCGGACTTCGTCCAGGCCTAGTGCATCTTGACCCGTGGCGCGCCGGTCGAACCGGCAGCATCACCCCCTCTTGAAGGGGTCCTCGTACTCCTTCACGCTCAGCTTGTCCAGCGCGATGTCGTGGGACTCCTGCTCCCTGATGTACTTGGCGATCGTCGCCTCGTTCAGGCCGACGGTGGACACGTAGTAGCCCTCCGCCCAGAACTTCCTGTTGCCGAACTTGTACTTGAGGCTGGCGTGCCTGTCGAATATCATCAGCGAGCTCTTCCCCTTCAGGTGTTAGCGCTACTGTAAAAACAACCAATTTCGCCATCGCACTTTAGCCGATTCCGCCAACGCAATTTCCCCGATCACGCCAACGCATTTTCACCATTTCCACCAACGCCGGGGCTTACGCTTCGACCGACAAGCGAACG
>DBGBJN010000135.1:0-5880 GCA_048449885.1 Collinsella sp. | reverse complement strand
AGATCTTGAGCAATTGCTGAGCGATGTTGCCGGCGGAGCAGTCACCCCGGCAGTCGCCCTCGCGCGCATCCAAACGGCGCCAACCGCCGATCTGGGTTTTGCACAGCTCGATCTTTCGCGCGGAGTGCGCCAGGGAGCCGGCGAGGTTGTCTACGGTGCCGGTAAAACCGCCGAGCAAATTGCCGCCATTATCGAAGCGCTGCGCGATGCCGGCCAGGAGCGCATCCTGGTCACGCGCCTGGATGCCGAAAAAGCAGCCCGTACCTCGGAGCTCCTCGACAACGGCATCGACCTGGGATATGTCCCGGACGCACAGCTCGCCCTCGTGGGCGGCAAGCCCTCCCCTACCGGCAACGGACGCATCGTCGTCGCCTGCGCCGGCACGAGCGACTTACCCGTCGCCGAAGAAGCCGCGTTGACGGCCGAGTTCTATGGCAACGAGGTCGACCGCCTCTACGACGTAGGTGTCGCCGGCCTGCACCGCCTGCTCGCGCATGCCGAGGAACTTGCCCAGGCGCAGGTGGTCATCGCCATCGCCGGCATGGAGGGCGCGCTGGCGAGCGTTATCGGCGGTCTGGTGAGCTGTCCGGTCATCGCCGTTCCCACCAGCGTTGGCTACGGCGCAAGTTTTGGTGGCGTAGCTGCACTGCTCGCCATGCTCAACTCCTGTGCCAGCGGCGTTTCGGTCGTCAATATCGACAACGGCTTTGGCGCCGCCTACCAGGCAAGTCTTATCAATCATCTGAGCGCCGGCACACCCCGCGCCCGTTAAGGAGCATTTCATGTCCAACCATCAGCACACGCTTATCATCGACGGCACCTCGGGCATCAGCGGCGACATGACCGTCGCGGCCCTGCTCGACCTGGGCGCCAGCGAGGAGCACCTGCGCGAACAGCTCGCCACGCTGCCGGTCGACGGCTTTGAGATTGCCGTCACGCGTGCAAACAAGCATGGCATCGACGCCTGCGATTTCGACGTCCAGCTTGCAGAGGAGCTCGAGAACCACGATCACGATATGGTCTGGCTCTACGGCAACGAAGCAGCTGCCGAGCACACGCACGAGCATGAGCACCACCATCATGACCATGGCGAGCACGAACACGAGCACTGCCACGAGCATGACCATGAGGCCCACGGTCATGGCCACGAGGGTCACCATCACGCCCACCACCATCACCACCGTTCTTTGGCGGATGTCACTGCCATCATCGATGGCTCACGGCTAAGCGATGGTGCCAAGCGTCGTGCCCTCGCCATTTTTTCCGTACTCGCTGATGCCGAGGCAAAGGCTCACGGCAAAACGCCCGACACCGTCCTGTTTCACGAGGTGGGCGCCGTCGACTCCATCGTCGACGTCTGCTCTGTCGCCATCTGCCTCGACGATCTGGGTATTGAGGATATCGTGGTCGAGTCGCTCTCCGAGGGCCACGGAACCATCCGTTGCGCCCACGGCCTCATGCCCATTCCCGTCCCCGCTGTCGTCAACCTGTGTCAGGCGGGCAATATCGCCCTCACGCCTGCACCGGTCGCCGGCGAGCTCGTGACGCCGACGGGCGCCGCCATCGTCACCGCGCTGCGTACGTCCGACCAGCTGCCCTCACGCTACCGCATCGAAGCCGTCGGCTACGGCGCCGGCAAGCGTCCCTACGAGGGTTGCTCCGGTACGCTCCGCTGCCTGCTCGTTCACGCGGACGCATAGCCATGGATGCCCGCAAAACCAAAAGCCGCGCCGCCATCGTCGCAGCATTTTCCGAGCTCCTTCGCGAGGAGGACTACGGCAAGATCACCGTCGGCGACATCATCGCGCGTGCTCATGTAGGCCGCGCGACATTCTACGGCCTCTTCAAGAGCAAAGATGACCTACTGTCCGAACTCGTGAGCGACATCTGCACCCACGCCCTCGACGACGATGGCACACCGCTCGATGATCCGCTCGTACAAGTCGAGCATATCCTCAACAACCTCTGGGAACGTCGCCAAGGCGTCCGAGCGCTGGTAGCTGGCGCCGGCTCACGCGTCTTCGCCGACTGCTTACGCAAGACCATCATGTCGCGAGCAGCCGAAACCGTGCCCGTCGACCCCTCAGGCCCCGCCGGCACCATGGACCGCAGTTTCCTACTACACCACATAGCCTCAAGCTTCGTAGCAACCGTCCAATGGTGGGCCTGGCACAACTTCCAAGCAGCCAAAGCCGACGTAGCCAAAGACTACCTATCAGCCATTAAGCCTCTCTTCAACTGAGTAAACCCCTCATCCCAAAGTTCCGACCTCATCTCAAAGCGCCGCCCCAACCCAAAGCACAATCCATCCCAAAGTGTCGACAGAAGCCCAACGCCCCTACCAGCAACAAGCCCCTCCCATCCAAATTCAGATATATATTGGGTTGCTTGTACGAACGCAACAAAGATCCCGCAGCTGTCCGCATGGGGTAACTTCCCAGCGCATTCCGCAGGACGCAAAAAGGCTCGCCGCACGAAGTGCGCAGCGAGCCTTTTTGCATGTCCGAGGACGCGCTGGGAAGTTACCCCATGCGGCCAGCGGACAACTATGTAGCCTCAGACTAGAACATGCCCAAGAAACCGTGCACAAACAGCGCGGCCAGAGCGGCACCGACAAACGGAGCGATGCCAGGAACGAGCAGGCCGTACTTCCAGTTGTTGTCGGCCTTGTTCTTGATCGGCAGCACCTGATAGGCCATGCGAGGACCAAGGTCACGGGCCTGGTTCATGGCGAAGCCGGTGATGCCGCCCATGCCCATGCCAACGGCCCAAACGATCAGGCCGACGCAGATGGCGAGCATCAGGACATTCTCGCCAGCACGGTTAGCAGCAGCAAGGATGGCGCTGATGAACACAAAGGTGCAGATAGCCTCGCAGAAGAAATTACGGGCATAGTTGGTGCCCTCGGTGGTGGGGTTGGTCGAGAAGATGTTGCGCTGGGCAATGGGGTCGACGACACCATCGGAAGCCTTGAACTCATCGGCATACATCAACCACGCGATCACGGCACCCGCAAAGCCGCCGAGCATATCGGCAATCATGAAGGGAATGCAGCTGCTCCACGGCACCAGGCCTACGATGCACTGGGCAAGCACCATGGCGGGGTTCATGCACACGGCGCCGCCAAAGATAAACAGAGCGACCGAGATGCCAAAAGACCAGGTGGTGATGGCAAACATGTGGCCGGAGCCCTGATACTTGGTGCCCTTGAGCACCGTATCGCAGTGCACGCCCACGCCAAAGATGATCATGAGGGCAGTTGCGCCGAATTCGCAGAGGAGTTTGGTAAGCATAAAACCTTATCTTTCTTGTCGGTTATAAACGATTCGTTTAGGCCGCATACTAGTGCTGAGCGACGACAACGCCCAGGCCATCGGGAATGACGGCCACCTTGGCATCGGCACCCTTCATCTCAAAGGCGAGCTTGAGCGCCTCCTCGATAGTGTTGACCGGCGTCATGTGCATATCCTTGAGCATCTGGTGATCGCACAGGTCGGTGACCATGATCACGGGGTGATGCGCCAGGATGCGGGCAAAAATCTGGCTCGTCCACTGGTCGGGCAGGGTCTCGTCCTTAGGACGGTCGATGCAGGCGCGCTCAAACTCTGCCGGATCGTTGTCGGCGATGTTGTGATAGAAGCCCTCGCCACCGTGACCGTCGGCGCAACCGGCAACGTCGATGATCACACCGCCCTCGGGAAGCGTGGCCTCGGCAGAGCACATGCCCTTCACGGCCTGATAGATGTTCTGGTCGAGCGGGTAGCCGCCGTTGGTGGTGATGGCGATCTCGCATTCGACGGGCTCAACGCCGGCAAGGCTCTTCACGAACTCGCAGCCGGCCTCGTGCGCCTTGTGGATATCGCCGGCAAAGGAGCCGATGACCTCGTGCTTGCCGTTGAGCACCACGTTCAGCACAAAGGCAAGGTGAGCCATCTCGGCAGCGGCGAACATGTCCTCGCTCACGTGGTTGTGGCACAGGTTGCCGGCACGCGAGTGGGAATCGTTCACAAACTGACCGTTGTGGTTGTACATGATGGTCTTGTAGCTGGCAATGCCGGGCAGGACGGACTTGCGGCTACCGGAGAAACCAGCAAAGAAGTGCGGCTCAATAAAGCCCTCGGCAAGCAGCAGATCGCAATCGGCAGCAATCTTGTTGATGATGCACTCGCCACCAGAAGGCAGGGTGCCGATCTTTTTCATCATGCTGTCGTCAGTCGCGACATGCATAACGATTTCCTCGTTGGCAACGATCTCCTCGCCATACTTGTTGACGAGCTCCTCGTGCGTCGACGGACGATGCATACCCGTAGCAACCAGAATGCGCACGCGAGCCTCGGGCGCAGCGGAATGGATGTGATGCAGCAGAATAGGCATCGTCACACGCGAGGGGACGGGACGCGTATGATCGGAGCTAATGATAACAATATCCTTCTTGCCAGCACAAAGCTCCTCGAGCGAAGGCGAGCCATAAGGGTTGGCAAGCGACTCCTCTACCAGCTCTTCCTGCGATTTCGTGGTCTTAAACTCGTTTTGATGACCTTCCATCACACCCGCGAAATTCTTATCCTCGAGCTCCAAATGCAACGTCTTGTGGTCAAACGGCAGTTCACATTCAAACAATGACGAGCGCCCTCTTCCTTTCAACTGACACACTAGATAAACCGTTGGAAGGATACGCCGCTCACCGAAAAACGCCACCGTCCACCGACTCATTAACACAACGTTCATATTTGGCCCACAACAAAACGGCCGCGATCCCAAACGGGACCGCGGCCGCTACAGTCACAAGGCCAGAAGCGCCAAATGCATCTCAATCCCAATCGATAAGACGCGAGGCGCGAAGCGCCAAACGCGCCACCGGGACAGACCCCATCCAAAACGCGCGAAGCGCACCATTATTCTCCTCAGCCCCAATCCCTGAAGACCGAGGACGAAGGGACCCGACGGGTTTCCCTCTGAATGCATTCCGCAGCACGAAGCCCCCTTATCCGCAGCTCCGAAGGAGCAGGATAAGGGGGCTTCAAGTGCGAGGACGCATTCAGAGGGAAACCCGTCGGGTCCCGGTGAGAGCCACAGGGCTATCGATTACCCCGTGTTCTGCAAACCTGCCGAGACGCCGGTCACAGTCGAAAGAATCAGGCTCATGTACTCGGCCTTCTTCTCCTCGGCCATCTCGTCCTGGTTCATACGCACCTCGCGAAGGGCGCGGACCTGTGCGATGGACAGGGCGTCGACGTAGGGGTTACGGACGCGAACGGCGCAGCCGAGCACGCGACGGCGCTGAAGCGGCCATTCGTCACCGACGATGGCAAGGACCCACTTACGCGTGAGCTGCATCTCGGTGAAGACCTTCTCGGACAGATCCTGGCGATCGCCCAGGTGCAGATACATCTTGGCGATGCGCTGGTCGGTCTTGGCGATCGACATCTCGATGTTGTCGATAAAGGTGCGGAAGAACGGCCACTCCTGGTAGGCAGCCTTAAGCTGGTCCAGATCGCCAAACTGCTCGCAGGCGGTACCCAGGCCGTACCAAGCGGCCAGATTGATGCGCGCCTGGCTCCAGCTGAAGATCCACGGAATGGTACGCAGGTCGTCGAGCGACTTGGCACCCAAGCCGCGCTTGGCGGGACGCGAGCCGATCGGCAGCAAGCCGACCTCGGTCAGCGGCGTCACGGTCGAGAACCACGGCGTAAAGTCCTCGGTGTTCAGCAGGTCCAGATAGCGCTCGTGGCTTGCGGCGTTGAGCTTCTCGGCCATATCCCAGAACTTCTGCGTGGTCTCGGTGTTGGTCTTCTCGACACTCGGGGCCGACTGCAAAAGCGTTGCGGCGGCAACGGACTCAACATGGCGCTGAGCCAGCGTGCGGTTGCCGTAACGGGC
>DBGBJN010000134.1:0-2155 GCA_048449885.1 Collinsella sp. | reverse complement strand
GCCGGCGGGAACCGTCACCTTAACGACCTCGTCGGGCATAATGCCCTCGACCTCGATCTCGCAGCCAAGCGCAGCCTGCGCAATCGAGATATCACTCACCAGGTACAGGTCGTCACCGTTGCGCTTAAAGCGCTCATGGTCGGCAACGCGCACGTTGACAATCAGGTCGCCCGAAGGCTCGCCGCGAAGGCCGGCCTCGCCAAAGCCACTCACACGAAGCTGGCGACCGGTCGAAACGCCGGCGGGAATATCGATGTCAATCTTTTCATGCGAAGGCGTGCGGCCCTGACCGTCGCAGGTCTCGCAGGGATGGTCGATAACCGTGCCCTCGCCGTGGCAGTCGGGGCAAGGCGAAGAGGACTGAACCTGGCCCAGGAACGAACGCTGAACCGTCGTGACGTAGCCCGTACCGTGGCAGCGGCCGCACTGCTTTTCATGTGCGCCCTCTGCCCTACCAGTGCCATTGCAGTCCTCGCAAGGAGCAAGGCGGTCATAGCTGATCGTCTTTTTGCAGCCGAGCGCCGCCTCCTCAAGGGTCACCGAAAACGAGATGGCCATGTCACGTCCGCGACGACGCTCACGACGGCTGCGGGCGCCACCGCCGGCACCGCCGCCAAAGAACGACGAGAACAAGTCGTCCATGCCCATGCCACCAAAGATATCGTTGATATCGACGTAGCCCGAACCACCAGGGCCGTCAGCAGTGCCGTAACGGTCGTAGTTAGCGCGCTTCTGCTCGTCGGAAAGAACGGAATAGGCCTCGTTGAGCTCCTTGAACTTGGCCTCGGCCTCGGGGTCGTCCGAAACATCCGGATGTACGGTACGGGCCTTCTTTAGAAACGCGCGCTTAATCGTCCGCGCGTCGGCATCCTTGTCGACGCCAAGTACCTCGTAGTAATCCCTATTATCCGACACGACCGAATCCTTCCGACTTTCATTATTGTCACAGTGCGTCCTATACCCAAGCTGGGCCGACCGCAAACAGAGGGTTTGATGTTATTGCATTTGGTACGGCGAAAGCATGGCCCGTTGCGAGCAGCTCGCAAACCAAACCGACACGAGCGCGAACATGAAGCCGTTGGCAAAACCGTTGGCAAACTGCATCGCGCCGCGCTTCCACCACAGCAGGCTGCGATGAAGCACACCGTCCGAAAGCACCATGAACAGGCCCATGGCAAACGGAATAAAGCACATCACGGCAAAGGCCGAGAACACGCCCGAGATGGCCGAGAGTACCAAAAACGGCGCCACAATGCCCATCAGGTAAAAACCGGTACGAGCTTTGCCTTCCAAGCGCTCGGCCTCAACATGGGCGCGGCCGACCAGATCGCCACCCGGGGCACCGTTAGTGCCGGCATGACCCATGCCGCTAATGCGGACCTCGTCGCCATCATGCGTGCCGGCAGGAAACTCAATCGTCTGCTCGGAGGTTACGCGAGTACGACCGCTGCCGCCGCAATCGGGACAAGGGTCCGCCACGACCTTACCGGAACCGCCGCACTCGGGGCAGACCGACTGGAACGTGCCCGCGCCAAACAGGAAGGACAGGTCGACGTCGATGTGGCCGCGGCCACCGCAGCTCGGGCAGGTATGGGCATGCTCGGACGAAACAGAACCCGAGCCTCCGCAGTGGCCACAGGTATCGAAACGCGTGTAGCGAACGGTCTTGCGGGCACCACCCTTGGCCTCCTTGGCGTCCAGTTTGATATCGACGACCACGTTGGCGCCGTTCTCGGGATTGTAGGCAGCCTGCCCGCGACGTTGCTGGCCCCAGGCGCCACCAAAGGGAAAGCCGCCCTCAAAGGGATTGCCATAGCCCGTGTTGCCGGCGTAGCCGCCACCATAGGGCGAAGCTGTAGGAGCACCGGCAAAGGGATTGCCAGAACGCATGGCGTCGTAGCGCGCACGTTTTTGCTCATCCGAAAGCACGGCGTAGGCCTCGGAAACCTCTTTAAACTTTTCCTCGGCACCCGGCTCTTTGTTGACGTCCGGATGGAGCTTGCGGGCCTTTTGCTGGAAGGCCTTTTGAATATCACGCGAGGTGGCGTCCTTGGAGACACCCAGAATCTCGTAGTAATCTTTTTCGTTCATCGTCGCCATGCGCGGCAACCTCCTGCTCACAGCAGCGTATATATTCCGGTAATTCTACCCGAGC
>DBGBJN010000133.1:0-6795 GCA_048449885.1 Collinsella sp. | reverse complement strand
CTGCCAACTGGGACGGCCTTTCTTGCAATAGAGGGGCAGCCAATGCACCTCGCGCGCACCCGCCTCGCGCAGGCGGTCGGCAGCGTAGGCGAGCACCTCGGGCGACGCGTCGTCGATGTCGCATTCCAGCTTGACGATGGTTTCGGGTGCATCGGTCTCGCGGGACAGCGGGGATGTGCTATCGCATTGCATACGGTCCGAATCCTTTCCGCGCGGGCTCGTTTTGTTCATCCAAACGCTAGCACATCGGACGTGGCACAGGCATGACTTTCGTCCGTCGCCGCCCTCGCCCCTATCCAAACATGTACATCAGCCTCCAAACATGTCATTTTCTGCAGCTTTTGGAGGCTGATGTACATGTTTTGAGAGCGCAAGCGAGACCGCACCGCGCGTCGCGCAGCCTTTCCAATCGATTTCGACCCCCGGCGTGTCCGGCGTGTTGAGAGCTGCGCCATTACAATGGAGCGGATTCGCTTGACACAAAGGAGCTGCCATGTCTGTCTGCCCGCTGGTCGATTGCCATACCCACACCTCGTTTTCGGACGGACATGCCTCGTTTGAGGACAACGTTCGCGCCGCTGCTGCGGCCGGTTGCCGCGTCATGGTCTCGACCGACCATCTCACCCTGCCTGCCAGCATGGATGCCAACTGCGAAGTGCAGGTTACTGAGGGCGACCTGCCGGCACATCGTCTGGCCTTTGAGGACGCCCGCAAACTCGCCGCGCAGATTGCGCCGGAGCTCGAGCTTATCTATGGCTTTGAATGCGATTGGTACGAGGGCTGCGAGCCTTTGGTTGAGCGCTGGTCCCAGAGCGCCGTCGTACGCCTGGGCAGCGTGCATTGGATTGGCAACCCAGGCGATATCATGGCCGGTGCCGCGGGTACGGCGGGAACGGAAAACGTCGCTCGCCCCGATACACCCGATTCCCTTTGCGGTTGGATCGACGATGACACCGACCTGCACGTTTGGGAAAACCTGGGGGTACGCGGCGTGTGGGAGCGCTACGTCGACGACTGGTGCCGCGCTTGCGAAAGCCCGCTTAACTTTGATGTGATGGCTCACCCCGACCTGTTCATGCGCTTTTCGAAGGAAGGCTTTGCGCCCGATTTTGATACGGCACCGTTTTGGGAGCAGATGGCAGAGTGCGCACACGATACAGGCCGCCGCGTTGAAGTTTCGACCGCCGCGCCGCGCAAGGGCCTCGACGACTATTACCCCTCGACGGGGCTGTTGCGTTGCTTTGCCCACGCCGAGGTACCCATCACCTTTGGCTCGGACGCGCACCGCGCCTGCGACATCTGCTGGAATATCCGCGAGGCACAAGCCCACGCCTACGACTGCGGCTACCGAACCTTCGACATCCCCCACCCCACCGGCGAATGGGAACCCACACCCCTCGACTAGCCATCCCTTCATAAGTTGCGGTGGAATAGGGATTGTTTTGCCTGATGAAGCGCTTAAACAGTCCCTATTTCACCGCAACTTCCATGACCCCGTTACACCAACAAAGACTGTCCCAAACGACTAGTGGCGGCGGGCGTTGAGTTCGCCGGCCAGCTCGTCGAGGGTAATGCCGTAGCGCTCAAGCGTCACGAGCAAGTGGTAGACCAGGTCACCGGCCTCGTAGCGAATGTGATCGTGATCGTTATCCTTGCAGGCCATGATCACCTCGCTCGCCTCCTCGGCAAGCTTCTTGAGCAGCTCGTCCTCGACGTCGGTCAGCAGGCGAGCGGTATAGCTCTCCTGCGGCGATGCGTCGCGACGGCCGTGAATCACCTCGGCGAGCCCCGTCAGCGTCTCACCGATATTTCCATCCTGAACGTTTGCGGTGCGCACACCCATAGTTCAATCCTTTCTGGTTGGCCGAGCGTCTAATCGAGCGCCCGCCCTACGCGAGTTTCTTAAAGAAGCAGGTACGGTTGCCGGTATGGCAGGCCGGACCCGGCGAGTCAACCTTGACCAGCAGCGTATCGCTATCGCAGTCGGCCCAAAGCTCCTTGACCTCCTGCATGTTGCCGCTCGTCGCGCCCTTGTTCCAGAGCTCCTGGCGGCTGCGGCTCCAAAACCACGTGGTACCGGTCTTGAGCGTCAGCCCCACCGATTCCTCGTTCATCCAAGCAACCATAAGCACCTCCCCGGTGTCATACTGCTGAACCACACAAGGAATCAACCCCTTGGCGTCGTATGTAAGCTTTGAAGGATCGGTTATCTCTTCCATTTCTCTCCCCAAATTCAAACTTCTCAGGTCGGCGAGGGTTGTCCAGGTGCCCGAGATTCCGAGCGACAAGCCCGACGACGCGTACTTAAGTACGCGAGGAGGGTTGGAGCCGGAAGGTCGGGTGCCTGGGCAAGCCGCAGCATTAGAAGTCCAGCCTCACAGGAATACCTTGAGAGGCCATATACTCTTTGACTTCGCGAATGCTGAAGGTTCCAAAGTGAAAGACGCTCGCCGCCAGCACGGCGTCCGCCTCGCCCTCGATCACGCCCTCGGCAAAATGCTCGAGCGTGCCCACACCGCCGCTCGCGATCACCGGAATCGGCACCGCGCGCGCCACGGCGCGGGTGAGCGCCAGATCAAATCCGGCCTTGGTGCCGTCGCGATCCATACTGGTCAGCAAGATCTCGCCGGCGCCGCGACGGGCCGCCCCCTCGGCCCACGCCACCGCGTCGATACCCGTGGCGTTGCGGCCGCCCGCCGTGAAGACCTCCCACTTGTCGGCACCCGGCTCTCCGGGCAAACCGACGCGCTTGGCATCGATCGCCACGACCACGGCCTGACTGCCAAAAGCCGCGGCAGCCTGACTAATCAGCGACGGGTCACGCACGGCCGCCGAGTTGAGCGACACCTTGTCGGCACCGGCGGCAACCATGGTCCGCATGCCCGCCAAGTCGCGAAAGCCGCCGCCCACGGTATAGGGAATAGCGAGCTCCTCGGCCGCGTGCGCCGCCATCTCGATGGTCGTCGCACGGTTGTCACTCGTCGCGGTAATGTCCAAAAATACGACCTCGTCCGCACCTTCGCGGTCGTAGGCGCGCGCCAGCTCCACCGGATCGCCCGCATCGCGTAAGCTCACAAAGTTGACGCCCTTGACCACACGGCCGTCCTTGACGTCCAGGCAGGGAATCACACGTTTGGTAAGCATGGGCTACTCCTCCCCTCGGGCGGCGGCCAGCGCCTGTACCAGCGTAAAGTTGCCTTCGTAGAGCGCACGACCGGTAATGGCGCCTTCAATCGCGACCTCGCCCACCGCGGCCAGTGCGCAGATGTCGTCGAGCGTCGAGATACCGCCCGAAGCCACGACGGGAAAGCCCGCGACCTCGGCCACATGGCGATACGCCGCCACATCGATGCCCGTCTGCATGCCATCGCGCGCGATGTCGGTATACACCAGATGTTTAAAGCCCAGCTCGGTAAGCTGCGCCACGGCATCGTCGAGCGCCACGCCCGCGCCGTCGCGCCAGCCGTTCACCTTAACCTGGCCGTCGCGCGCGGCAATGTCGGCGACCAGCAGCTCGCCAAAGCCTTGGGCTGCCACCTCGGCAAAACCTGGCTCGGTCACCAGCACGGTGCCCAGCGCAATGCGGCGAGCACCATAGCCGGTCAGCTCGTCGATGCGCGCGAGCGAGCGGACGCCGCCGCCCACGTCCACGGACAGACCGTCGACGCCGCAGATGGCCTTAATCGCCGCCGAGTTGGCAGCGCATGTGTCCTCGTCCTCGCCAAAGGCAGCGGACAGGTCGACGACATGCACCCAGTTCGCGCCCTGCTCGGCAAACGAGCGGGCGACGGCTACGGGGTCGTCGGAATATACCTTGCAGCGGCTGCGGTCGCCGCGCTCCAGGCGCACGACCTTGCCGCCAATCAAATCGATTGCGGGAAACAGGATCATCGGCCGGCCTCCTCGACGATGTTGACGAAGTTCTTAAGGATGCGCTGGCCCAGCGCGGAGGATTTCTCGGGATGGAACTGGCAGCCCCACACGTTGCCATGGCGCACGATGCACGGGAAGCTCCGCGTGTAGTGCGTGCGCGCCAGAACGTCGGCGGCATCGGCGTCGTCGGCCACCGCATAGCTGTGGGTGAAGTACATGTTGGCGCCCTCGGCAAAACCGGCAAGCAGCGGATCGGCCGCACCGGCGGGCGTCATGTGCACCTGGTCCCAGCCCACGTGCGGCACCTTCAGGCGGCTCGACTCCAGACGCGTGCACAAGCCGCGCATAATACCCAGGCCATCGACCCAGGGACCGCCAGCCTGCTCGGGAGCGTTTCCGTCCGCCGGCACGCCCTCGTCGCCGCGCTCAAAAAACAGCTGAAGGCCCAGGCAGATGCCGAGCAGCGGAGTTCCGGTGGCGACGGCATCGAGCACCGCGTCCGCCTCGCCGCTCTGGCGCATAAAGGCGATCGCGTCATAGAACGCGCCCACGCCCGGGATGACCAGGCCGTCAGCGTTGCGGATCTGCTCCGGATCGTCCGACGTGCGGGCGGCGGCACCGGCGCGCGCAAGCCCGCGCACGACGCTCGACAAGTTGCCCTTGTGGTAGTCGACCACCACGATCTTCGGTTCGCCCACGCGACCCTCCCTTTTCCCATTCAAAACCTGCCAAAAAGGGACAGGTTTATTTTGGTCGGTTAAACGTTCACCCACCACATGAGACAGCATTCCCGCAGATAAAACCTGCCAAAATAAACCTGTCCCTTTTTGGCAGGTTACAGCGAGCCCTTGGTGCTGGGGATGCCCTGCACGCGGGGATCCAGCTCACAGGCGTGGCGCATCGTGCGGCCCACAGCCTTAAAGGCGGCCTCGATAATGTGATGCGAGTTGCCGCCCGCCAGCTCGCGCACGTGCAGCGTGAGCTTGGCGTCGCGCGCAAAGGCGTAGAAGAACTCGACGGCCAGCTCGGTATCGAAGCTGCCCACGCGCTCGGTCGGCACGGGCAGCTCGCAGTAGGCCTGCCCGCGGCCCGAAATATCAACAGCAGCCATCACAAGCGTCTCGTCCATGGCGATCGCCGCGTCGGCAAAGCGCGTAATGCCCGCCTTGTCGCCCAGTGCCTGGCAAAACGCCTCGCCCAGCACAATGCCCGTGTCCTCGACGGTATGATGCGCATCGACCTCGACGTCGCCCACCGCGTGCACCGTCAGATCGAACAGACCATGGCGGCCAAAAGCGTTGAGCATGTGGTCGAAAAACGGCACGCCGGTCGAGATATCGCACACACCGCTTCCGTCCAAGTCGAGCTTAACGACAATGTCGGTCTCGCCCGTCTTGCGGGTTACCTCGGCATAGCGGTCCATCTACATCTCCTCCTTCACCAGCGCGGCAAACGCGGCCAGCACCTCGTCGTTTTCCTGCGGGGTGCCCACGGTAATGCGCAGGCAGTCCGCGAGCCCCGGCGCGTAGCTAAAGTCGCGCACCAAAATCGAATACTCGTCGCGCAGGCGCTCGCGCACGCACGTGGCATGCAGCGTGCGCACGAGCACAAAGTTCGCCGCGCTCGGCCATGCCTCCACGGGCAGGCCCTCGGCAGCCATCGCGCGCAGGGCGCACAGCTCGCGCTCGCGCTCGGATGCGACCTGTGCCACCACGGGCGCGTACGCATCGCGGGCACGCACACAGACAAGCGCGGCGGCCTGGCTCAGAACGTTGACCGAATAGATCTGGCGAATCGCCGCAAACACCTCGATAACCTCGGGCGCCGCAATCACATAGCCCAGGCGCGTGCCGGCGGCGCCAAACGCCTTGGACAGCGTATGCAGAATCACCAGGTTAGGATGCTCGGCAATAAGGCCTTGCGCCGTAGTTGCCGCGCCAAACGAATCGTCGGCAAACTCCACGTAGGCCTCGTCGACCATGACCATGCCGGGGCACGCATCGCACAGCGCCGCGACAAAGTCGAGCGGCGCCACGTCGCCCGTGGGATTGTTGGGCGAGGTCACGATCGCCAGGTTGCACTCGGGAGCCGCCGCAAGCACCGCCGCCTGGTCGAGCTCAAAGGTCGCCGGGTCGCGCCACACGTCGCGCACCTCGGCCTGGCACAGCGACGCAAAGAACGCATACTCGCTAAAGCACGGCGGGCAGTTGAGCAGGGTCCGCCCCGCGCCGCCAAACGCCAGCAAGTAGTTATAGAGCAGCTCGTCACCGCCGTTGCCCACGCAGATATTCTCGCGCGTCACGCCATGCCAAGCGGCAAGCCCATCGCGCAGGTCGTTGGACATGGGGTCGGGATAACGGTTGAGCGGCGTAGCAGCCAGGGCTGCACCGATTGCCTCGCGCACGCCGGCCGGCACGGGATAGGTGTTCTCGTTGGCCGAAAGATTGATGCGCGTAGGCGTAAAGTTGGGATCATAGGGCTCGATGCCGGCCAGGTAGGGCTGGACGAGCTCCTTCATGCGCGGCGTGAGTTCGGCCATGTTAGGCCTCCTCGCCGGTCGCGCCAGCGCCATCCGCGCCCGCAGCCGCCAGGTCCACACCCTCGGCGACCGTCGCGGTCGTATCTCCCGGCCAGGCAACCTTGGTCAGGTCGGCCGCGGCGAGCGACTCGGCACTCACGGCATCCTCGCCCTGTTCCAGCACGCGGCGACGCAGGGCGGCGGAAAGCGCGTGCGCCCACAGGCCCTCGGCCTCGGCCAGGCGCTGTGTGGCGGGAGCGTCGGAGAGCAGGCCCTCGGGCGTATAGCAAATGACGCTCGAGCGCTTAACGAACTCTTCGACCGAAAGCGGGTTGGAGAACATGGCCGTGCCGCCGGTTGGCAGCGTGTGGTTGGGACCGGCAACATAATCGCCGAGCGGCTCG
>DBGBJN010000132.1:0-10793 GCA_048449885.1 Collinsella sp. | reverse complement strand
ACGCCCACCAGCACCAATACTGTCATGAGCGATGTCAGAGCAAAAGCAAGTGCCATGCGCGAGGGATAGCTCATCGTTGGCCGTGAATCGGAACGAGGCGTGTTCCAACTAGCCTTGGAACCCGCCTCGCTCTCCTGCTTGTGCTTTTGTCCGATTTCAAAGCGCGCAGGTGTCATATGTGATTTCCCTATTTCTCGTCCGACTTATCGGTCTTGGCCGGAGCCTCGAAGCGATAGCCGACACCATGGACGGTATAGAGCCACTTGGGCTTCTTGGGATCATCGCCCAGCTTGGCGCGAAGATTCTTCACGTGGCTATCGATGGTGCGCTCATAGCCCTCAAAGTCATACCCGAGCACTTTCTCGACCAGCTCCATGCGGTTATACACACGGCCGGGATGACGAGCAAGCGTGGTGAGCAGCTTGAACTCGGAAGCCGTCAGATCGACTTCCTTGCCCTCGACCAAGATCTTGTGGCCCGAGATATCGATGACCAGATCGCCGAAGTCGAGTACCTCGACGGCGGGCTCGTCGGCCTGATGGGCACGGCGGAACAGAGCGCGAACGCGGGCGACGAGCTCGCGCGGCGAGAACGGCTTAATCAGATAGTCGTCGGCGCCGAGCTCAAGACCGATAATACGGTCCTCGATCTCGCCCTTAGCCGTCAGCATGATGATGGGGACATCCGAGGTATCGCGAATGGTGCGGCAAACGCGCTCGCCGGGAATCTTGGGGAGCATAAGGTCGAGCACGACCAGGTCGAACTGATGCTTCTCGAACTCCTCGATCGCGGACTGGCCGTCGCCGACGCCCACAACCCAGTAGCCTTCGCGCTCGAGATAGGCAGCGACGGCGTCACGGATTGCCTTCTCATCCTCGACCAGCAGAATCTTTTTTGCATCTGAAGCCATAACACGGCCCCCCTGTCTCAATTAGCTAAGAACAAGCCCATTTTAACGCACCTGAGCCCGCCAGATGCCGCTATGACGCGGCAGCTCGTCGGGCGGTACTCACAATTACAACGCGTTTATTCCCCTGTTGGCGCCTTTTTAACCCCTCTAAGCTTAAAGAGAGAATAGGCGTGCAGTGACTGTCTCTGGTATACCCTGGCTGTTGCGCACCGTGGCGTACGTAAGGAATGAGTCCGATTTTCCCGCCGTAGCTGGATAATCGCCATACTCCAAAGAGCGGTCGGGCGACAGCAGCGAGCCATAGGTCTTGGCAGAGGTGTCGATCAGGAAATGCGACGCCTGTACCTTAACAAGGTATTTATTCTTCTTGCCAGCCGCACATGCGAGCGGCTCACGGGACAGGAAGAGATACGGCCCTCCCTCATTACCGATATACGTGCCCATGTTGCCCAGGCTGCCCACGCCACTATAGGCCGCCTCGATAGAAAACACGAAGGTATCGCCCATATATACGGCCTCGAAAGGCGAGACTGACGAGGGAAGGACTAGCTGGGCACGTTTGGTGTTGTTGCCGTCGGTCAAATCGATTGCCGTTATGCCGTAGTAGACGCCCTCGTCGTTGCGGACACGCGGCGAGATGGTCAAAATGCCGTCGCTCGCGCGCGGGGCCGATGCAAAGCGACCCGTCGATTTCCAAATTGTCTCGGCCTTGGATTCATCAAGCGAGCGACGATAGCAAAACGAATCGCTACTCGTTTTATTGCCACCTGCCGAGGGCATTTTATACCAGATGACTGATGACCCGAACGCCGTAAACAGCGGCGGATCATAGTCCTTGCCACCTCGATCGAGCTCAACCACGTCGTCAGAGAGCGAAGCGCCCGACAGATTTTGACCGTAGAGCTTCCACGATGAATTGGCAAAGTTCATCTCAACCCACGCGAATACGCTGTCGCCGGCACGGACATCGTAGAATGCATATCCCGTGCCCTCGATAGGATCCTCGATTAATGTGGTAAGCGAGCCATCGCCCAGGTTGAGCACACCGAGTGTGTTGGCGTGCAGTGCCGATGCGGGCGCCATCATCGCCGCGGCATAATCGCCATCGCAGTAGTACAGCAACGTACCCAGAGGCAGCGTCCATGACGCCGCCGGCTCAAGATCGATGTCGACTGCCTCGTACTCATCCGTAATCGAGATGATTTTGGAATCGTCCTTGATAACCTGCGGCTCGCCGGCGGCATCATCGCTGGTGCCCGTTTTTTTCGAGCATCCGGCAAGCGCCGTGGCAGCGCCCGCGGCAGCCCCACCGAGCACGAAGCCGCGACGCGATATTCCGTTCTTGATGTGATCGGCGATACCCATTAGGCGATCTCGGCGCGAGCGGCCTCGATAGCGCGTGTAAGCTGGTCGGCGCAGGAGGTCTTTTTCATACCGCAGGTATTACCGGCGAGAACCTCGATTACGCGATCGGCAGGAGCGCCCTCGACCAGCTTGGAGATAGCCTTGAGATTGCCGTCGCAGCCGCCGGTAAACTCAACGCCCATCACCTTGTTGCCGTCATCGGAAAGGTCAAGGTGAATATTGCGAGCACACACGCCCTGAGGCTTGTAATCAAACGAAATCATGCGATCCCCTCTCAGAATGTTATTCGAAACGACTATTATCCCCGTCTTTCCCTAAATGCAACGAGGCGCTTTGCCGGCAACACACATTACCAGCAAAGCGCCCTAAAAAGCTAACGTTATGCCCGAACCTACTCGAAGCTCAGCTGCTCCAGACGATCAAAGACCGTGTCGATACGGGTGAGGAAGTCCCACGGATCAAAGATCTCGTCGAGCTTCTCCTGACTGACGGTGCAGCGCGGGTCGGCCTCGAGACGCTCCTTAAAGGTGGGGCCGGAGACACAATCCTGTACCTCGTGCCAGGTTGCCATAGCGTTCTCCTGCACAATGGCGTACGCGTCCTCGCGGGTGATGCCCGTGTCGACGAGGGCGAGCAGTACCTTGGAAGAGAAGATGAGGCCGCGGGTCTTATTGAGGTTGGCCATCATGCGGGCGGGATACAGCTGCAGGCCGTCGATAACGCGGATGAGGCACTGGAACATGTGGTCGAGGGCGATGAAGCTATCGGCCTGGGCGACGCGCTCGGCAGAGGAGTGCGAAATGTCACGCTCGTGCCACAGGGCGACGTTATCGAAGGCAACCTGGGCGTTGGACTTCACGACGCGCGACAGACCGCAGACTTTCTCCATGGTGATGGGGTTGCGCTTGTGCGGCATGGCTGAGCTGCCCTTTTGGCCCTTACGGAACGGCTCCTCGGCCTCGAGCGTATCGGTCTTCTGTAGATTGCGAACCTCGGTAGCGATGCGCTCACAGGTGGCCGCTGTAGTGGCAAGCACGCCGGCAAGGTAGGCATGGTGATCGCGGCTGATGACCTGCGTGGACAGAGGATCGTGGACCAGGCCCAGGTGCTCGCAGACGTACTCCTCGACGAACGGCTCGATGGAGCTGTACGTGCCGACAGCGCCCGAGATAGCACCGAAGGCAACATTCTTGCGGGCGTCCTCAAGACGATCCAGATCGCGCTTGAGCTCCCAGGCCCAAGAGCCAAACTTCATACCGAAGGTCATCGGCTCGGCGTGGATGCCATGAGTGCGGCCGGCACAGAGCGTGTTGCGCTCCTCAAAGGCGCGACGCTTGCAAATCTCGCCGAGCTTCTTGACGTCCTCGATGATCAGGTCGCAGGCCTGGGTGAGCTGGTAGCACAGGGCCGTGTCGCCCAGATCCGAGCTGGTCATGCCATAGTGAACCCAGCGGCTGGGCTTGGGGTCGCCCTCGGGAACATCGGCATCGATGTATTCCTTCATGTTGGTCAGGAAGGCAATGACGTCGTGGCGCGTGACTTCCTCGATCTCATCGACCTTCGCCTTCTCAAAGTTGGCATGGTCGCGGATCCACTGGGCCTCGTCTTTGGAAATACCGATCTTGCCGAGCTCCGCCTGGGCCTCGCAGGCCAGAACCTCGATCTCCTGCCAAATGGCGTACTTGTTCTCGAGGGAGAAGATGTGTCCCATCTCCGGGCGGGTATAGCGATCGATCATAGCGGCTCCTTTTTGGTTATTGGCACGTTGGTCGTAACCCAACCATTGTACCGTGCGCAGGTGCAAGTATGGGCAGCAGGCATTAACCTAACATTTTGGAATTGGAGCGAGCATGGGGACGTCCGCGTATTTGCTTCGCAAATCCGCACCGGCTGCGGCGACACGCCCGGACCTACACCCATGCGCGGGCAAAATGGGTTGAATCTGACGCCCCCGGCTGTCTCCCGTGCTCGATGGAGTGGGCAACGGGACGTCTGCGTATTTGCTTCGCAAATCCGCACCGGCTTCAGGCGCCTGTCGGCGCCTTCGCCTGCTCGCTACAAACGCTTCGCGTTTGCTTAACGCTCGCACCCTGGCGGGTTCGAGTCCCGGCGCTTGGTAGTAAAAAGCACGGCAACGTAACGCTGCCGTGCTTGTGCTTTTTACTGGAGCGGGCAACGGGACTCGAACCCGCGAGTGTCAGCTTGGGAAGCTGATGCCTTACCACTTGGCGATGCCCGCTTGTGTGTTGGCTAGTATAACGCGGTTGTCTTGTTCGATACAAGGGTGGCGATGCTTGTTTTAGCTGTGGAGATTCGTTTGAAAATCGCGTCAATTGTGGAGACGAGGACCTTTAACCTCCTGTTCTCCCTATCTTCTACCTGCACTTTTGCTTGATTGTTGTATTTGAGCTCAATTTGTCAGGAATTGGGCAAGCTTTTGGTCAGGCTCCGGTACTTACCCGCATGAACCTCGGGGGTAGCCTCATCCTACGCGTCGCAGCCTCCCCGTGCGGCGCACGAGGGATAAGGAGCAGCCATGTCCAACGCACCCACGCACTCTGTCCACAGCGCAATCGCAACAGGTCCGCTGCTCCTGCTCCTCTTCCTGCTTTTCGGCTGCCTGGCACCGGGGGCCGCATTTGCCGTCGATGGCTACGACCAGCTCGGCTTCCGCACTATTAGCGATGATTGTGGGCCCTTCCTCATCGGCAAGTATGAAGCTCAAGACGCCTCGATTGCCTACTGCATGAACCAGGAGCGCCCCGGCCCCACCAAGCCGGGCGGCCCATGGCTCAACTTTGATCAAGGCTGGGTGTGGCTCGACGACGAGTTCGCGGCAATCGTTTGTCACGGATATCCTACCGCCACGTCGTTTGGCGGTTACCATCTTTCACCCGATCGCGCCCGCGCCGCAACCCAGCTTGCCGTATGGATGCTCAACGGCACTACCCATGTCGACGGTACCTATTCCTACACGACCGCTCAGGGCAAAACCAAGAGTGGGCACTTTACCGCCGACAATGAAGTCGTGGCGGCTGCGCGGTGGCTCCACGACAGCGCAAAATCAGGAAGCATCAAAGCCGCTCCGCACCGCGCGCGGCGCTATCTAGGAGCCGTATCGGGCGGCAGCAAACGTCAAGACATGCTCTATGTACTGCCGGCGGTCTCTGTTTCCTTCCAAAAGCAGTCTGCAAACGCTGCCATTACCAGCGGAAACAATACTTATCAGTTTGACGGGGCAACATTCGATGTTTTTGAGAGCACCAGCGGCGCGCGTGTCGACACCGTCCAGATGGACAGCAACGGTCGAGCGCAAGCAACACTTCTGCCCAACACGGCATACTACCTAGTTGAAACGAAGGCGCCGGCCGGCTATGTCCCCCGTCGTGATCGCATCGCCTTTACCACGGGGAATGACGGTGGACAGGTCGCCATTGATGAACAGCCCGGCACCATCAACCTGCGTATCGTAAAACTCGATGCCGCGACGAATGCCGGCCCCCAGGTGGGATCTTCACTCGCAGGAGCAGAGTTCACGTGTGTGTCGCAATCAACCCCTGGATGGGCGCAAATCCTCACGACCGACGAAAGCGGTCGGGCCACCCTCGCCGATGTCCCCTTAGGAACCTTTACCATCTACGAATCAAAAGCCCCCGAGGGCTACCTGCCATCCAACGACAGCTGGACCTATACCGTTGGAGCCGACCAGCTCGGCGATTCAGGCGTGGTCGAGATCGAATCTCGCATTTCCGATATCCCCATTGCGTTTAACCTTGAGATTTCCAAATTCAAGGATTACGGCAATAGCGATCAATCCGGCCTGGAGCAGCCGGCGGGTGGTGTTGTCTTTGAGGTTGTCAGCAACAGCTCTCAGCAGGTTGTTGGCACACTGACCACAAACGTCCATGGCTTTGCCTCCACCAAAGATCAGCCCGAAGCATGGTTCGGCGCAGGCAAGCGACCCGCCGGTGTCCACGGAGCCGTCCCATACGACCGTGCCGGCTACACGGTTCGCGAGGTTCCGGAAACCGTCCCCGAGGGTTTTAAACGTGCAGGGGAATGGACCGTCGGGGCCAATCAGATTTCCAACGGCGCCGAGCTTCAATATATCGTGGACAACCACGCTCTGTCGACGCATCTCCAGATTGTAAAACGCGATGCCCAAACAGGCGCTTCTGTTCCACTAGCCGGATTCACCTTCCAACTCCTAGACAGCAATCACGAATCTGTCTCACAAACTTGCTGGTATCCAACACATAACGTAATGGACACCTTTACGACTGACGCGACCGGGACCGTCACACTGCCCGAATCGCTCGTGCCGGGCACCTATTATGTACGCGAAACCTCGGCCAAAGAGCCCTATCTTGTCGGCGAGGAGATCGAGGTAAACATACCCGCCGACATGAACCTAACGCCCGTTGCAATCGCCTCGTATTATGACCACGCCGCGACCGGAAACATCAGGATCGTTAAAACCGATGCCGTAGACGGCAGCAGCCTCGCGGGCGCCGTCTTTGAGATCCGTGCCTCGAGTGATATCGTGCGCCCCGACGGTAGCATTGCCGCGCTCGACGGTGAGACTGTCGCTACCATCACGACGGATGAAACTGGAGAAGCACGCGCGGACAACCTCCCGCTGGGACTTGGCACCGCACGCTACGAGGTTGTCGAGACTCAAGCGCCGGCAGGCTTCTTGCTCGATCAGACAACCCATATTGTTGCCCTTACTTATGCCGACCAGAAAACACCCGTTGTAGAAGCACGGCTTAACGTATCCGACGATTACACCAAGGTTGATATCTCCAAGGTCGATGCAAGCGGTGAGCAGGAAGTGGAAGGCGCACAACTCACCTTATATGGTCCCGATAAAACCGAAATAGACTCCTGGACCTCATCCGACAAGCCACACCGCGTCGAACATCTTGCACCCGGCACCTACTCGTTGCGCGAAATGATGTCTCCGCGGACCTATGACCTTGCCGAGGAAATAACGTTTGAAATAAAGGATACGGGAGAAGTCCAATCCGTCGCGATGAAGGATGCACCCATCGAGATCAAGGGACAGGTCGACAAGCGTCAGGAACTTGTCCAACCTATCGAAAAGGGCCTGTTGGCTAACGGCGATGGTAAAAACCGCGCCACGACGCAAACCAATAGTGATGGGCTTTTCTCCTATACCATCGATGCTCGAAACGATTCCGCTACTTGGGTTGATGAGTTTACGATTACCGATGATCTTGAGTGCGCCAAAGACGGCACGGCGAGATTCATCTCAATCGAAACCCCCGTCGCCATCGGCGACCTCAACGGTCTGTGCAACGTATGGTATCGCACGACGCCGTTGGACTCGACAGACGTCGATGAGCCGGCAAACGCGACACTTGACGATGGGCACGAAAATCCTTGGCTTGAGTCCGACGAAGTAAAAGAGAGCCTTGGTGAGGACTGTCGCCTCGTCGATTACGACGGCTGGCGCCTCTGGAAGGCGGATGTCTCGACCACGGAATCCACCACACTCGAGGCGGAAGAGCTCGACCTTACACCCAATACCGTCGTAACGGGCATTCGAATTGAATACGGTGCGGTAGCCGCCGACTTTACGACTCGAAGCGATGCGGATTCTTGGACCCGCGATGATCTCAAAGATGAGCACGACGACCTTGACGATGCCAAAGCAATCCTTGGCACAGACGCTCGGGGCGCAATCGTGCACATGCAGGCGACGTCGGCTTATACGCCCCAAACCGCACTCACCAACAGCGCACGCGTCGATCTTTGCCGCAACGGCGGCGGCGATAAACTTGAGTCACATGACGAGGACCGTGTCATTCAACGCTGTACCCTACTGCAGGACCTACCGGCAACAGGATCAGTTCCCATCGCCGCTTGCATCACCGCGCTCCTGACCTCGGGTGCCGCAGCCCTATGGTTCGCTCGCCTTAGGTCGACCCCAAAGAAGCGCTAGCGCGATGAAAAAGCGGGCGAGCCAGTCCCCTGGCTCGCCCGCTTTCAATCATGTAAATCGCCGTATCTACTCTGCAGACGAAGATCCACCATCAACGATTGCCTGCTCGGACTCAGGAATCCCATCGGCACCCGTACTCTGTTCTTGCTCCACCTCTTCGCTGATTGCGGAGGCGGGGGTCGAGCCCTTTGCACCCACGATGTAGGCAGCCCCAAATCCTAACGCAATGGCAATCAAGGTCAAAATCACGTAGACAGGCCAATGGCGCTTAATATACGAAAACACGTTGACTCCTTAGAGCTCCGTCTACGAACGGCGGATAACCTCGGTCACGACCTCGGATACCGTGGCAATGTTCGTCGGGTTGACATTGTGGGGCAGGTCGTCCTCGGTACGAGCGCAAGCCAGACGCGTGCCGTCCACGCCGGCGATGGTGAGGGCTCGGCGGCTCGCCTCGAGCGCGGCATAGGCATCGGTCTTGGCATAGGGCATCTCGAGCGCGCCACAATCGACATGGAACGACTTGCAGACCTTGCTGACCAGGTTCATGATGCGGCGATCGCCCTTGAGCAGTTGTTGTTCGCCCTCGACCGTCACAACCGAAAGCCTACCGGCGCCGACGGATTCAAGATTGATAAAGAATACGCCGCGGAGCTTATCGCGATGCGAAGCCAAGAAGGCCTTCATGCCGGCGCCATCACAATCCGAGGCGCCCGTTGCCACAAACCAGATATCGTGACCGAGCAGCTCATCATCGCCCATAGAGGCGACAGCCGCGAGCATATCTTCGGAAGAAGCGCCATCGGAAGACGTAGCGCCACCCTTCCAGCCATCGTTATCGTCCTCGAAGTTATCCCACGAACCGATACCGCGACCGGACTTCTTGGCATCGTAATCGTCTTCGACGCCCAGCCAGTCACTCATGCTGTCCTGCTCGTTTTTCTTTTTACGGCCGAAAAGACCACCCAGGCCGCGCTTACGAGACTTGGGTGCCGCCGGGGCGGGAGCCGAAATGGTCTCGATCGGCTGCGCGCCCGACGCAACGGGCATAGGAGGCGCAACGGGTGCCGATGTGGGTTCGGGGCCCTGGGCAGTAGCAAAGGGATCGTTGACCTGTGCGGAGGGGTCGGGAAGGTCGAACAGCGACGTGCGAGACGCAACGTTTGCCTGCTTCATGGACGGCAGCGACGGATCGGGGACCGAAGCCAGCGGCGACGAGGAAGGTGCAGGCGACGGTGCCGACGCCGGATCGGGAACATTCATCTGCGGACGCGGCGATGCCTGGGAGGAAATCTGGGCCATAAGGGAATCGACCGTTTCGTCCTGAGTGGGAGCGACATTGGCAACCGTGGCGCCGGAACCACTCGGGGTCGGCATGGTGAAAATCTGCGTGGAGTAAGGCCTCGACTCATCCGTCTCGGGAGTCTCGGAAACCGCAGGCACTTCCTCCTGCTCGACCTCGGTCGAATCACCTTGATCGGCTGCCGCGTATTGCTCTTCGCCAGAGTTGGCCTCGACGGGCTCGTCCTCGGCGACATCTTGGATTTCGGCAGCATCAATAGGCTCGTCATCGTCTGCCGCGTCGCCCTGCTCATCGGAAACAGGAAGGGGCTCGGCAATCGCGGTGCCCTGTTTTTCAAACGTTATCGTGGAATCGAACTTCGCGGCATCAAACGACATGGTGCTATCGACGTGCTGCTGAGCCTCGAAAGACGTCGTCGCCTCAACAACATCCGCGGACGTCGGTTGCTGGGACTCAAAGGACGTTGTAGCTTCGGCGGCGTCGACGGGCGCGGACTGCATAGCCTCGTTCTGCTCGAACTCTTGCGCCGCGTGCTCACGTGCCGCCTCGGCTGCCTGCTGCTGAGCGATAGCCTCCTGCTCGGCAGCCTCGCGTGCGGCAGCGCGCTTCTCCTCGAAATCGTCGACAAATTTCCTGCCCTTTGCAAGCGCACCCTTAAAGAAGCTGGAAGCGCTGGCGCCAATCGAAGAGAACGCGGATGCAATATCGGCATGGGGCGTTGCCGCGGGAATCTCGGCAGAGAAATCAGTATCGCTCTCGTAAGACACGCGCCTCGGCTGTTCAACGTAATCGTCGTCAGACTCGTCCGCAACGTCTTGCGCCGGCGCGGCGGGAGCCAAAATGTCCAGTCCTGCCGCGGGATCGATCGCGGACACCGCCTCGGGCTCGGCAACGGCAGCGGTAACCGCGGCAGACTCATCATCCGCAGTGACAACGGGCGCAGGCTCGGGCTCAAACGTCGGCTCCTCGCCCTCCTCGTAATCGAGCGTGCAGGACTCGGGAAGCATTCCGAGTGCACGGATGGCATCCGAACCAAAGCGAATGTTGCCGGCGGCGTTGCGATAGAGCTTGGGCTCGGGCTCGGCCGCGGCAGGCTCCTCCGCCGGCTCAGCAGCGGGAACCTCGTCATTGAACTCTTCGGCCTGGACAGCCTGATTCTGATCCTCGGGCACGATGGCGCCAATCAGCGTCTCGTCGGCAGACGCACCCTCAAAGCCCTCAATCTGCTCGTCAAAAGCCTCGCCCTG
>DBGBJN010000131.1:0-1823 GCA_048449885.1 Collinsella sp. | reverse complement strand
GGCCTCCAGGTCCTCGACCGTGGGATAGCTCGGCGCGATGCGGATGTTGGTGTCGCGCGGGTCCTTGCCATAAGGCCAGGTGGCACCAGCCGGCGTGAGCTTGACGCCCAGGTCGGCGCAGAGCGCGGCGACCTTCTGGGCCGAGCCCTCGGGACCATCGAAGCTTACAAAGTAGCCGCCGCGGGGGTGCGTCCAGGTGGCGCAGCCCGTCTCGCCCAGACCCTCGGTGAGCTTGCGCTCAACGGCCTCAAAGCGCGGGCGCAGGAACTCGGCATGCTTTTTCATGTGCTCCTTGACCACCTCGATGGTGGGAAGGAAGCGCACGTGACGCAGCTGGTTGAGCTTGTCGGCGCTGATGAGGCCGGCCTTCAGGCGCTTGGAGAACTCGGCGATGACCGCGGGGCTCGCACCGATAAAGCCGATGCCGGCGCCCGGGAAGGTGATCTTGGACGTCGAGGCAAAGGCCACCACGCGGTCCTCGGTGCCCGCCGCGCGGGCAAGATCGAAGATGTTGGCGAGCTCGTCGGTCTCGTCGTACAGATCGTGCACGCAGTAAGCGTTGTCCCAGAAGATGCGGAAATCGGGCGCGGCCGTGGGCATCTCGACCAGGCGGCGCACAGTGTCCTCGCTAAAGGTGATGCCCGTGGGGTTGGAATACTTGGGCACGCACCAGATGCCCTTAATGGAGTCGTCGGCGGCAACGAGGCGCTCGATCTCGTCCATGTCGGGGCCGTTGTCGGTCATCGCGACGGGGACGTTCTCGATGCCCAAGTCGGCGGTGATGCCAAAGTGGCGATCGTAGCCGGGAACGGGGCACAGGAACTTGACCTTCTTGCCGTCGTGCGCGGCCTCGTAAGCCTCCCAAGGCTCGCTGCCGCACGAGCCACAGCGCCAGAACATGCCGGCGATGTCGTGCTCAATCAGCAGGCTCGACGAACCCAGTACGAGCGTCTGCTCGGCGGGACAGCCCAGGAACTCCCCTGCCAACTTGCGTGCCGAGGGAATACCCTCAAAGCAGCCGTAGTTGGAGCAGTCGACGTTGCCATCGTGCAGATCGGCGTCGGCGTTGAGGATATCGAGCATGGGTCGAGAGATGTCCACCTGGGAGGGCGACGGCTTGCCGCGGGCCATGTCGAGCGCCAGGCCCTTGGCCTTGACCTCGGCGACCTCGGCTTTGAGTGCCTCGATAGCGGCATCGAGTTCGGTGGTTTCCATCTTCTGGTAGATCGTCTGCATGGGTGCGACCTTTCGCGAAGCGGGACGTTGCAGTTCGTCTAAGTATAGACCGCCACCGCCGCAACGTTATGAAGCCGTGATAGATTAAGTACATCGCAATAAATTACGAATCGCCGCGCATGCCGGCGTGGGGCGCCCAAGGAGGCACTATGGAGTACGGATCGTTCCAGGCCGAGGAATTCGGCGACCTGCAGCGCCTGGTCGACGGACTGTTTTACGATCGCCACGCCATCGACCGCCTAGATCTGATCGTACAGGCCGAGATCTTGGACCTGGCGCCCGACCTCATGGAAATCGTCAACCTGCTACCGCCCGGCTATTACGACCGCCAGTCACTTTGCGACCAGCTCAACTCCGCCTTGGCCGCCCACGGCTGGGGCGCCGTCTACGGCACCGTGGAATAAACCTAGTCATTTAAGAACGTCCCCAATGACTAAAACGCCGCTTGTGATGGTGTTCACAGGCGGCGTTTTCAAACTTGTATGTGCTCTTACTCTTCCTTGGGCGCGGGGTGTTTGCAGACCACGCTCATGTAAATCATGCCGAGCACGGCAGCGGTGACCGAACCGGCAAGGATGGCGGCCTTG
>DBGBJN010000130.1:0-7092 GCA_048449885.1 Collinsella sp. | reverse complement strand
TTTGCCTAAAAATACTCGTCGAGGAAGTCGTCGACCGTGTTCCAGTAGAGTTCGGGGTCGACCTGCGCGCTCTTGGCGTGGGTGGCGCCATGGACGGTGAGCTTTTGCTTGACCTTGCTGGCGCACGCGTCGTAGTTTTGGTCGAGCATGCTGTACGGCACAAAGGTGTCTTGGTCACCGTGGATAAACAGCATGGGAACCGTCGCGCGCTTGAGCTGTTCCACGCTGCTCGCCTTATGAAAGTCGTAGCCCGCGCGCACGTTGCACACCAAGTTTGCTACATCGAGCAAGGGAAAGCTGGGCAGGCCGAACACGTCCTTGAGCTGCAGAGAAAACTCGTCCCAAACACTCGTATAACCGCAGTCCTCGATAATGCATTTCACGTTTGCGGGCAGAGATTCCCCCGCGACGTTCATGGCGGTCGCCGCGCCCATGGATTCGCCAAAGACCAGGATGCGCGCCTTGGGGTCAGCCTGAACGATTCGCTCGATCCATGCGACGATGTCGAGGCGTTCGGGCCAGCCCATGCCGATATAGTCGCCGCCGGAGCGCTCGTGGGCGCGGGCGGCGGGTGCGAGTACGTTCATGCCGCGGTCGTGGAATCGCTTGACGTATCGGGCCATACCGATGGGCTCGTTGGTATATCCATGCAGGCAGACGGCGTAGTCGTGTGCGCTCTCCGACGCAGCAAAATACCAGGCGGCAAGCTCGGTCCCATCGTCCGCGGTGAGGCTGCTGCTCTCGCGGTTCTCCTTAAACCACGCCCGCGCCTCGGTATCCTCGGCATCCGGCTGCTCACCTTCTTTGTCGTTCTTGCTATCCTGCATCATCTTCATGGTGTATGGCGCGCGGGGATTCAGCGCGAAGTCAAACAGAAAGTTGCCGGCAAATCCGAGCAGCGCAACGACAACCACTAGTGCAACGATGCCGGCTATCTTGAGCTTTCGATGGGAACGTGCGTTTTGAGCCATGCGGTATTCTCCTATAAGATGTTAATACATCAACATTTAATGCAAGCGCATTATGGACGTTCGCCGTTGATGCGTCAACAGGCAAAGAATGGGTAAACAAAGGGTCACGTATGGTGCAAATTTCGCACGTACCTAGACGCTTTGATATAGTGTTGAGAACTCTTTACGTTGGAGGATGTAACCGGCATGTCCGATTCGAGCGACAGTTCTAAGCCGCGACCCAAGACCGCGGTCGTTCCACACTACACAGTGGGCGAGGAGATCATGAACTCCGTCACCCATGGTGTCGGCTGCCTGCTGGGTATCGCGGGCCTGGTGCTCCTGATCGTATTCGCCGCCCTGCGCGGCGGAGGCCCGGCCCATATGGCCGCGGCGATTGTCTATGGCGTCAGCATTATCCTCGAATACCTAGCCTCCACGCTCTACCACGCGATTCAGCCCGCGCGCGCCAAGCGCGTGTTTCGCATCATCGACCACAGCTGCATCTACCTGCTCATAGCCGGCAGCTATACGCCGTTTTGCCTCATCACGCTCGCAAACGACGGCGGCGCTGTGCTGTTCTTTGCCGTATGGGCCATCGCCATCATCGGCATCGCCCTCGAGTGCTTCCTACGCGAGCGCCAGCCGCATTGGGTAAGCGGCCTGGTCTACCTGCTGATGGGCTGGCTCGTTGTCTTTAAGCTGCCCGAACTTGTTGCGCTGCTCAACCCCGTGGCACTTGCCCTGCTCGCCGTCGGCGGCGTGTGCTACACCGCGGGCGTGCCGTTCTATATCGCCAAAAACGTGCGCTATCTGCACAGCGTGTTTCACCTGTGGGTGCTCGCCGGCAGCATCTTCCAGTTCATGGCGGTGATCCTCTTCGTAATCTAGCGACCATGCCTGCGCGCCCGCGTTCTCGTTTGGGCGCCGGTGCAATTGCCGTATCCGCCATCAACGTTTTAACCTGACGTCCCGAATCTTGGAGGTTCGAGAAACTCCCGATGGACATAACCATCTCCCTTATCACCACCCTCGTTTTGACCCTCATCAACGGCTACTTCTCTATGTCCGAGATGGCGCTCACCACGGCCAAGCGCGCCGTGTTGGAGCACGAGGCCGAGGAAGGCGACAAGCGCGCCGAGCGTGCCATTAAGCTGGCTGCCGACTCCGACCAGCTGCTCGCCACCATCCAGGTCGCCATCACGCTCGTGGGCTTCGCCTCGTCCGCCGTCGCCTCGACGAGTCTGTCCGACCCGCTCGCCACGTGGCTCATGAGCTTTGGCATCGCGCCGCTCTCCGCCATCGCGCGCGGCCTGGCGCCGGTCATCATCACCGTCGCGGTCGCCTTCGTGTCCATCGTGATCGGCGAGCTTGTGCCCAAGCGCATCGGCCTGGCCAACGCCGAAGGCGTGTCCAAGCAGGTCGTGGGGCCGTTGTCGTTTTTCCAAAAGATCGCTCGTCCGCTCGTGTGGCTGACCGGCGCTTGCTCCGATGGCCTGGCCCGCATCCTGCGCATCAAGAGTGCCGACGACCGTCAGAACGTCTCGGAAGAAGAGATCAAGTACATGGTCTCGGAGCAGGACGACCTGCTCGACGAGGAAAAGCGCATGATCCACGAGATCTTCGACCTGGGCGACACCGTTGCCCGCGAGGTCATGGTGCCGCGCGTGGACACCACCATGTGCGAGGACGACGAGACGGTCGCCGACGTGCTGTCCACCATGCGCCAGACCGGCTTCAGCCGCATCCCCGTCTATCACGAGGATCCCGACAACGTCGCCGGCATTGCGCACATCAAGGACCTGATCCAACCCGCGCTCGACGGCAAGGGTGACCAGCCCATCGCCGGCTTTTTGCGCGACGCCACCTTTGTGCCCGACACCAAGGACATCCTGCCGCTACTGTCCGAGATGCAGACCTCGCACGACCAGATCGTGGTGGTCGTGGACGAGTACGGCGGCACGGCCGGCATTATCACCATCGAGGATATCGTCGAGGAGATCGTCGGCGAGATCGAGGACGAGTTCGACCCCGACAACAAGTATCTCACGCGCCTTTCGCGCCGCGAGTGGCTCGTTGATGGGCGTTTTTCGTGCGATGACGCGATTGAGCTTGGTTGGCCGCTCGAGGAAAGCGATGATTATGAGACCATCGCCGGCTGGATCTTGGAGCTTTGTGACTCGGTGCCCGACATCGGAGAGGTGTTTGAGGTCGCGGGGTACAAGTTTAAAGTGCAGTCGATGCGTGGCCAGCGCATCTCGCTCATTCGCGTGATCGCTCCGGCCGAAACCGATAAGAAGGATTCCGAGTCTTCGGTAGACGAGCCGACGACGTCGGGTGCGGGTTCCGCGAATCCGCACGACGGCGACGAGTAGGACAAGGAAGAGTAGGGGAGAGTTATGGCAGGCCTGTTCAACATCCTTAAGGTCACCGTCAGTGAGGACAAGATCTGCGCGCATGTGCTGGTGAACCCCGGCATGCCGCTCATGACCTCGGAGGACATCGAGGCCACGGCGCGCGTGTACTACCTGGTGCCCGCGATTGCCAAGCACCTGTGCCTGGGCGATTCCGGCCGCGAGTTCCAAGACTGCATGGGCCAGACCGAGCTCTGCCACCTGTTGGAGCACGTGACGGTTGAGCTCATGAACGAGACCGGTCTTGCCGGTAGCATCTCGTGCGGCCGCACCCGCGTAAGCGAACACGATGAGCGTGTCTTTGAGGTTGAGCTTTCGTGCCCCGACGACGCACTGGCCATCGGCGCGCTGTCTTCGGCCACCTTTATGATGGATTGGGCCTATCTGCACGCCGACCAGCCTACCCCCGACGTGGAAGGCACGGTCGCGGGCCTGCGCAACCTGGTGCTGGGCATGCGCGCCGAGGCCGAGGGCAAGGATCCTCACGAGGCCGTCGCCGCTGCGAACGGCGAAGATGCTGCCGAGGACGAGGGCGCTGACGAGGGCGATGTGCCGGTCGACCCCGAGCCCGCTGCCGATGTGACCGCCGAGCCCGTTCCCACCGAGCCCCAGGGCGTCCCCAACTTTGACGACGAGCCCCAGGTGGCGATCGATACCGAGGGCGCGGTTGCCGAGAACCACGAGGCTTCCGCGGCTGTCTTTGGCGGCGCGGCGACGGTTCCGGCAGGACCTGCGCATGAGGGCGGCCTGCCGCTCGTGGACGGCGCCGGCGAGGACCCGGGTGCCACAGTGGCCATGCCGGCTATGCCTCAGGAGTAGGCCTACTCGTTTATCACCATCACGTACCTGCGCTTTTGCCGTACGCAGATGAGCGGAGCGGCAAGTGATGCGCTGCGGGTATAATGGACAGCATTCAAACGGTGGGCACCGACGTGCCCGCAGGAGAGGAATGATCATGGGTAAGACTTTCAGCTTTGTCTCCGGCGCACTTTTTGGTGCCGCTGCCGGCGCTATTATCGGCGTTGCTCTGGCCCCGCGCTCGGGCGCCGAGACCCGCGCCATGGCTGCCGATATCGCCAACGACGCCTGGGACAATATGCGCGACACCTACGAGCACGGCGCCGAGGAGGCCCGTGCTGCGGTGAATGACTTTGGCCCGATGGTCGACGCCAAGACCGACGACCTGCGCGCCAAGGTCGACCTGGCCCGCGAGCGCATGGACCAGCTGCGCGAGCAGCTCAACGACGCCATTTCGGGCGGCAACGTGACGCCTGCCGCCGACGTCGTGGTCGAGAACGCCGTCGAGGCTGATACCGAGGCTGCGGAGCCCTCGACCGAGGCATAATGCGCGCTGGGGATTTTGTCGGCGCCAAGATCTATCGCAAGCCTACCGAGGACAAGCGCACCAAAAAGGACGGCACGCCGCGCAGCCCTAAAAAGCTCGGAAAGATTCACTTTCCGGTCTTTACCCCGGGCGGTACGCGCGTGGTCGGCTTTATGGTCCGCCAGTCCGATATCGCGGGCATGATCGAGCGTCCCGACCGATTCGTGGCGCTCGACGCCATTGGTGTCTACGAGGGCGCCATTGCGGTTGATGACGTCAAGGACACGTACGATGCCGCCGCCGCCAAGCGCCTCGACATCAACCTGGACGATTGCATCATCTGGGTCGGTATGGACGTGCGCACGGAATCGGGCGACGTCGTGGGCTATTGCTCGGATGTTGAGTTCAAGCCACGCTCGGGCATCGTGCAGGCATTCTATGTGACCGCCGGTGCTGCTTCGAGTGTTTTGGTTGGTGACACGCAGGTGCCGCCGACGATGCTGCGCGGCTACGAGAACGGCGCGATGGTCGTCTCGGACGAGGTCAAGTCGCTCGGGTATTCGGGCGGTGCGGCTGCCAAGGCCGCCGAGGCCAGCGTCGTGGTGGGCGACAAGGTCAAAAAGGGCGCCAAGGTGCTCGACGACAAGGGATCGGTTGCCGTGGACAAGGGCAGTCGCGCACTGGGCAAGCAGCTCGGCAAGACGCGCGGCATGTTCAAGGCCTTTAAGGACGAATACCAAAAGGCGAGCGGAGGCTCGTCAAAAGCTACAAAATAGCGACGTACCAAATGATGGGAGGCAAGCCGGAGACCTGTTGCTCCGGCTTGCTGTGTTTATGGGGGAGGGCACATGCGCCAAAACGGATCCAACTTAAACGGGCGTTCGGGTGCGCGTCCGACGGCGCGCCGCGATCTGGGGCAGCTGCCCAGCGGTCAGCGCAAGCGTCACCGTAAGCCCGGCGCGATGTATCTCAACCATAGCCGCGGCTTTAGCGACCGCAGCGCTCGCATCGGCAACAGCCGTACGCCCCGTCGTTCGTCTCGCTTGCCATACGCGCTCATTGCCGTGGGCTGTGCGCTCGTGCTGTTTATCGCTGCCGTCGTGGGCTACGTCAACCGCAGCGTGGACGTGGAGCTCAACGGCCAGAAGACCGCGGTGCGCGTGGGCTCTACGCTGCAGAATCTCATCGACGAACAGGATTTGACTGACACCTACGACGCAGGCGACCTGCTGGCCGTCGATGACAGTGTGCTCAAGCGCCATGGGGGCGAAAAGCTGTCGGTGAAGGTCGACGGCAAGCGCGTGAAGCAGGGCAAATGGGATAGCCGCGAACTCGAGGGTGGCGAGAAGGTGACGGTCAAGGATGGCCGTAACACCTACGAGAAACACGAGGTTCAGGCTACGGTTATCGAGCCCAAGCTCAAGGTCGAGGGCACGGGTGCTATCGAGTATGTGCAGACGTGGGGTGTCCAGGGCCGCTCCGAGGTGTGGGTTGGTGAGCAGTCGGGCAAGACGCAGGATCGCGGCGAGGTTGTGCCCGCCACCGATTGCGTTGTTGCGTGCGCCAGCGTGGCGCCCAAGGGCAACAAAAAGTACGTGGCGCTGACGTTTGACGAGGGTCCGAGCGGCGCCACCAAACAGATCTTGCAGGTGCTCAAGGAAAAGGGCGTCACCGCGACGTTCTTCCTTTCGGGCGATGCGGTCGAGGCCTCGCCTGCCACGGCCAAGGCGATTGTCGATGCCGGGTGCGAGATCGGATCCAACAGCTACAGCGACGATTCGCTCAAGGGTCAGGACCGTGAGGCGGTACGCGAACAGATCACGAAAGGCACCGATGCGATTAAGTCGGCGACCGGCGTGAAGACGATGCTACTGCGTGCTCCCTACGCTGCCTTTGACGAGCAAAACTGGATTGATGCGATGGACCTGGTCTCCGCCGTGGTCTCGTGGAATATCGACTCGGGCGACTGGCTACTCAACGGTGCCGACGAGCAGGTCTCGACGGTGCTCGATTCGGTGACGCCGGGCAATATCGTGCTGCTCACCGATAGAGACGAATGCGCCGAGCAGACGCTCGAGGCGCTGCCGCAGATTATCGACGGCCTCATCGCCGACGGCTACAAGATCGTGACGCTCAGCGACCTGGTCAAGACGGACACGTCGCTGAGCAAAAAGCTCACCTCGCTGACGAAGGCCACCATGCCCAAGGACGCTGTGCTCCCCCAACTTGCCGAGGACAATGACACCACAGAGTAGTTATTGGGTAGTCATTTAAGAACGTCCATTACAGTCGAAATTGTCAGCCCGGGCCCGTCTCGGGCTACGATTGAGGCGCGCCCAGAACGGGCCGCCGACCGGGCGCCCGCGCACGGCCGAACGTCCCTGCCCCCGAGAGGGCCCGTTGG
>DBGBJN010000129.1:0-14318 GCA_048449885.1 Collinsella sp. | reverse complement strand
TTTAATTGTTGGAGGGCTTGTATGTCTTATTTGGATCTGGCTCGGGGTCGGTATTCTTGTCGTGAGTTTGAAGATCGGGCTGTGGAGCAGGCTGTGGTGGATGCCATTGTTGAGGCTGGGCGTATTGCTCCTTCTGCTTGTAATAATCATCCAACCCGTGTGATGGTGTTGGATACGCCTGAGCTTCTGGAGAAGGCTGCTGCTTGTCAGCCTCGGTTTGCTCGTGATGGGTCTATCTTTGGGGCCCCGCTTGTCTTCCTTATTTGCAGCGTTACCGATGATGCTTGGGTGCGCCCGTATGACCAGATGAATTCCAGTGAAATCGATACGTCCATCGTGTGTGATCAGATGATGATGGAGGCCACCGAGCAGGGCCTGGGAACGTGCTGGGTGTGCCATTTCAAGCCTGAGGTGGCACAGGAGCAGTTCAATCTGTCCAAGGGCGTCTATCCCTATCACATGCTCGTCTGTGGCTATCCTGCCGACCACATCGCCGATCCCGAGCATCGCGAGGCACGCACCATTCCCCTCCCCGACTTCCTCCTCAAGTAGATTTTTGGGACATGCCTTAAAACCTACCCTTGACCGCTCACCCGTTCGCCGAGTTCTGCGCCACTATGTGCAGGGCTCGGTTTTTATGTTACGCACCCCGGCACAGTCATAAAAAAGGACCCGCAAGCTGCGGGTCCTTTCTAGGCACTAAATTGTAGGCCGAATGTTAGTCCAGGTCGTCGGCAGCGAAGTTGTCGATCGGGGCGAAGGGATCGGCCACGGGGACAACCGGGTCAGCGACGGGCAGCGGCTCGGCGGGAACAGTCACCGCAGGAGAAGCGGCAGAACCGACCGGCGTGGAGGCCATCAGATCGGCCGGGAAGGAATTCTGGGCATCGTCCATGAAGTGCTGGATGAGCTTGAGATACTCTGCCTTGAACTCCTCACGGGAAGCCTTGAGACGATCGATCTCCTCGAGCTCGGCCTGCTTCTCGGTCAGAGCCTGGCGGATAACCTCGCGGGCCTTGGCGTCAGCCTCGTTGCGGATACGCTCAGCGTTCTCGTTGGCATCGTTGACGATGGTCTCAGCGGTCTGCTGGGCAGCGATCAGGGCAGCGGAAATCTGGCGCTCCTGAGCGGAGAAGTCAGGGGCGGGAGCAGCCACGGGGGCGGCAGGAACGGCCTGGGCGGTGGCATCCTGAGCCTGGGCAAGCTGAGCCTGCGCATCGGCAAGCTGCTGCTCGGTAGCAGTCAGACGACCCTTAAGGTCAACGATCTTAGCGAGCATAGCGTCAACCTCGGAGGACAGCGTCTCCAAGAAGACGTCGACCTCGGCAGGATCGTAGCCACGCTTGGCCTCAGAGAAAGTCTGAGCCTGGATGTCTGCAGGGGTAATAGCCATAACAAGTCTCCTTTTTCATCGCCTCGGCGCTACACGCCCGACGTAAGTTATTAAGTCAGTTCTACACGAGTATACCTATAAGAAGCTGCAGAACCAGCCTCTGCACCAACTGCAACGCAATAATCGCAACGACCGGCGAAAAATCGATACCGCCCATCGGCGGGATGAAACGACGGAACAGGTTAAGCCACGGACCGCACACGCTATCAAGCACCGCGGCAATATCCTGAAGCAAACCACCCTGCTTCATGGGAATCCACGTCATAAAGCAGTAGACGACAATGAGCGTGGAATAGAAGTTGAACAGCGTGTTGACCAGCTGGACGATAGTGTAGATGTTGATGGGAATCTCCTCGTCTTGTCTTTACTTAAGGTAGCCGTCGGCACGAAGCTTCTTGAGATCGGAATCTTTGACCTCGCAACCGGCGGGCAGCACCATGAACACGCGGTCGCCCACCTCCTTGACCGTGGCACCCAGACCGCAGGCAAAGCCGTAAGAGAAGTCCAAGACGCGCTTGGCAACTTCGGTGCGTACGCCCACAAAAATCAGTGCGACAGGCTGCTTGGTGCGAACGCGGCGCACCACGGTCTCCACGTCGTCATAGCTCTCGGGGCGCAGGACATAGGCCGGCAGCTGCGGCGTGGCGTTGATGATATTGCTCGCATAGGCCGAGGCATCGCTCGGTGCAGGCGCGGGTGCAGCGGCGGCACGGGCGCGGGTATTCTCGGCGTAGCTCGACGGCGTGTCATAGGCACCAGGACGATAACCGCTCGCAACACTGTCCTGCGAGCGCGAAGGCGGGTTATACGTCGTGGCATGGCGGGAGTCATCGCCGACCAGCTGACCGGAGCGCGTATACACGGCAACCGACTCAGCTTCGCCACGGCGCGTCTGGCCAAGCAGGCCGTTGCTCGGCTCGTCTTGGGTGTAGAAGCCCTCGCCCGAAGCACCACTGTAGCCGTTGTTCTGATAGCCATCGTCGTAGCCGTCATCGTAGCCGTAGTCGTCGTCCTGGCCATAACCCTGGTCGTAACCCTGCTGGCCGCCCAGGTGCATCTTATTTTTAATCTCGTCAAGGAAGCCCATGGTTGTGTCCTCTCGCGGTTTAGTGCAGGCGCCCCGATAATCAGTGCGCACTTCAGAGCCTTATTTTACTGCAAACTCCGGGCTAAATACTACCCTGCCCAGGCGAACGAGCGTAGAGCCCTCCTCAAGGGCAGACTCAAAGTCCTCGCTCATACCGCAGGAAAGCTCAGGCAGGTTCAAATCGGGATGCGCCGCCTCCAGCTCATCCCTCAGCTCACGAAGCCCCGCAAAGGTGCGGCGTGCCACATCCTTATTCCCCCGGGGCGCCATAGTCATAAGCCCCTGTACGCAAATTCCCTCAAGTTCTGCAAGCTCACCCGCGGCGGCGCGAATCTCATCGGGTGAAAAGCCTCCCTTCGACTCCTCACCACTCACATTGACCTCAATGAGCACACGCTGGGGGCCGACGAGCTCGCCTGCCTCAATCTTGCGAACAGCACGGCTCGAGATCGCCTGCGCCAGATGCAGCGAACCCACCGAGTGAATCAGCTCGGCTGAGCCCAGCACCGCATTGATCTTATTGGTCTGCAGGTTGCCGATCATATCGAAGCGCACCTCGGGCAGCTCCGGATGCTCCGCCAGACCCGTGAGCTTGCGAACCAGCTCCTGCGGGCGGTTCTCGGCAAAATGGCGATACCCCGCCTGGATAGCGGCAACGGTCTCATCGACACCAACGGTCTTGGACACGGCAATGAGGCTCGCGGCGTCGTGGGGACGGCCCGCGCGATCGAGCGCCGCATAAAAACGTTCCAGAATCTGCTCGCGGCGAGCGCGCATCAAGTCCAAATAGTTATCCATTACCAATCGCCTCCGCTGACAGCCAAACAAGTAGTCCCATGCTAACGCAAGAGCGCGGCCCCGCATGTGCAAGGCCGCGCTCGCTTCGGTATTTACAATCTTTCGACGAACAGGATTACTTACTCCTCGTCGTCCTCGCCATCGTCCTCGTCCTCAAGATGATCGAACAGGTAGCGAAGACCCTCGCTGACCTCGTTAACGGGCACCTTGGCAACGTAGCGCGCGTCGACGGCGGGCCTCATGATAACACCCTCGCCCGAAGGCACACGCATGCTCTCGAGCTCATCCTCATCAGTGCGGGCGATATCGCCGGCATTCATGCGCTGACCAGTCAACAGGAAGGTCAGACGGCAAGCGGCATCGATGGAAATCGAAGCGATGCGATCGAGGTAGCGCGAAACCATGATAGCGCGGCGCAGGTCGTCATAGTTGCTGCCGTCGTCCATAAAGTCGCCCGTATCCATACGGTTAAAGGTGCGGAAAAACTTCTCGTAGGCGGCGTGCACTGGCTCGTCCTCGACGGCCAAGTTGCAGATGATGGACATATCATTGGTGACGAGCGCAGAAAGCGAAGAGCCCAGCACCTGGTAGACGGCCTCAGCCTCGGCCTCGACCGTGCCGACAAGCTCCTTGGGCAGCGAGATGTCAGCCTTGATCATATGACGCGTGGCGCGGCAGATCTGACGGACCTTATCGGTCATGCGCTGCAGGTTAAAGTCGACGTAGATGATCGTCTGAAGCAGGCGGAAGTCGGAGGCGACCGGCGACTGCGTGGCAATCAGGTTGTAGCAGACGGCCTCTAGGTTGGCGCAGCGCGCGTCAATCGAAAGCGTGCGCTTCTTGGTCTTGGTGGCGAGCTTGCGGTCGTCGGTCACATAGGCCTTCACGGCATCGTGGAGGGCCAGATCGACGGCCTCGTAGATGCTCAGCATCTCGTGGCGGGCCTCGATGAGCTGACGGGAAAACAGTTTGCGCATGGTTCACTCCAATCAGTTGGGTGCGGTCATGCCGCCCGCACAGTGAATACGCACCGGTCCAGGTCCGATCGGCTTGGGACTAGTCGCACCGATCAGCCAAAGCGGCCGGTGATATAGTCTTCCGTCCGCGAGTCCACCGGGCTGGTGAAGATCGCGTCGGTTTGACCATACTCGATGAGTGTGGCGGGCTCGCCGGCAACTTCCTGCAAGAAGAATGCGGTGTAGTCGCTAATACGAGCTGCTTGCTGCATTGAATGCGTGACGATGATGATCGTCATCTCGGGCGCCAGCTCGGCCATCAAATCCTCGACCTTAGAGACGGACGTGGGGTCGATGGCGGAGCAGGGCTCGTCCATCAGAAGGACATCGGGTTGCACCGCAAGCACGCGCGCGATGCACAGACGCTGCTGCTGACCGCCCGAGAGCGCCAAACCATCCTTGTTGAGCTGATTGGATACCTCTTTCCAGAGGTTGGCGCGCTTGAGCGATTCTTCCACGATGTCATCGAGGTCGCTTTTGCTAGTCACGCCCTGCAGACGAGGGCCAAAGGCGACATTCTCGTAGATGGATTTGGGAAACGGGTTGGGCTGCTGAAAGATCATGCCCACGCGACGACGGAGATCGACCGGGTCGACACCCTCGGCATAGATATCGTTGCCGTCGAGCGTCATGGTGCCCTCGATGCGCGTGCCCTCGATCAGGTCGTTCATGCGGTTGATGCAGCGCAAAAACGTCGATTTGCCGCAGCCCGAAGGGCCAATAAACGAGGTGATGGCGTTTTTGGCGATGTTGAGGTCGAGCCCCGTCAGCGCATGAAAGTCACCGTACCAAAAGTTGAAATCCTTGGCCGTAATGGCCGCTTGCTCCAGCGTGGGAGCGGACTGATAAACGGACATGGGACTCCTTAACTAGCGACGCTTGCGCGACAGGAAGCGCGCAAACAGGTTGAAGGCCAGAATGATCACCATCAGCAAGAGCGCGGTGCCGTAGGCTGCGTTCATGTTGATGCCGTCGTTGGCAAGCAGGTACAGGTGAACCGTCATGGGGCGGCCGGAATCGAGCGGCGAAATAGGTAGATTGATGGCCTGCCCCATGGTGTAGAGCACCACCGCGGTCTCGCCAATGGCACGGCCGATGGCGAGGACGATGCCCGTGGCAATACGGCCAAAGGCAGAAGGAAGCACGATCTTGGAGACAACCTGCCACTTGGTGGCGCCCAGACCGTACGCGCCCCAACGGATATAGCGCGGAACGGCGCGAATGGCCTCTTCGGTGGTGCGCATGACGATGGGAAGCATCAAGAGCGCGAGTGCCAGGGCGGCAGAGACCATCGAAAGGCCCAAGCCCATGGCTTCGACAAACAAGGCGTAGCCAAACAGACCCATAACGATGGAGGGCACCGAGGCCAAAGCGTCAGCAGCGTAGCGAATGAGCTCGACGACCTTGCCCTGCTTGGCGTACTCGGCCAGATAGACGGCTGCCAGCACAGCGATCGGCGTGCAGATAAGCATGGCGAGCGCCGTCACATAGACGGTCGAGACGATCGTGGGCCAAATACCGCCCTCGGCGTTGACGCCCTGGGGCCAACCGAAGATAAAGTCGAGCGAGATGTGTGGCAGGCCGTTGATGACCACGTAGACGATGATAGCGACCAGCACCAGCGTGGTGATGTAGGCAGCGGCACGGAACACGCCAAGCATGATCTTGTTGGACAGGTCCTTGTTGATGCGGCCCTTCTTGCCGTGGGAAAGGGCACGCTTGATGCGCTCGCGCGACGAGGTCGTATCGACCGTCGTGTCAACGGAATCGGACATAGCCTACCCCCTCTTCTTCTTGGAAATCAGACGGACGATGCCCACCAGCGTGGCGGAGATGATAAACAGGACCACACCCATGCCGAACAGCGCCGAGCGGTGCAGACCCGAGGAATAGCTCATGTCGAGCGCAATCTGGCTCGTGAGCGTCGAGATGGGGCTCGCAATGCTGTCGGGAATAACCGGGGCGTTACCTACGACCATGAGCACGGCCATGGTCTCGCCGATGGCACGGCCCATACCCAGCACGATGGCATCAACGATACCCAGCTTCGCGGCAGGTAGCACGACCTTATAGATGGTCTGCCACTTGGTGGCGCCCATGGCATACGATGCCTCGCGAATGCCCATGGGAATGGAATTGAGAGCATCGATGGTGAGCGTGGTGATGGTAGGGACGATCATGATGGCGAGCACAAACCACGCCGTCAGCGCACCAAAACCAAGGCCGCCGGTCAGTTGTGCGATAAACGGGCGGATGATGATCATGCCAAAGAAGCCGTAGATGATGGAGGGTATGCCCGCCAGCAGGTCAACGGCGGGGCTGATGAGCTTGCGCACGCGCTTGCTGGCAATCTCGACCAGGTAAACGGCCGTACCCACGCCCAGCGGCACGCCCATGGCGAGCGCACCGACGGTCACCAGACCCGAGCCGGCAAGCAGCGACAAGATGCCGTAGTGGCCCTCGGAAGGCGCCCACGTAAAGCTAAAGAAGTCCGCCAGACCGATGTCAGTAAAGACGGGCAGCGCCGAGTACGTGGTAAAGACAAAAATCAGGATGACGGTAACGACCGCCAAGAACGCGCAGGCAAAGAAGATCCACTGCAGCGCCTTCTCCTTGATATAGGTACTGTGCGATACGAGCGCCAGCTCGCGCTTCTTGGGCGTCTGAACATTCTGCTCAGTCTGGGAGTTTTCCTGTGCTTCCATGCTACTCACTCCCCTTCTCGTCGTTGGTGACGGGAATAAAGCCCGCCTCGCGAATCTGCTTGTCCATCTTTTCGGACGTCACATAGTCGATGTAATCCTGCGCCTGCTGCGAAGGCGCACCCTTCACAAAGAAGTAAAGGTCGCGTGAGATGGGATAGCCGCCGCTCGCGACCGTCTTCTCGGACGCCTCAACATGATTGACCGAGACGGCCTTGACCGAGGTCTTGGCGTTGAGGCTATCGACGAAGCCCAGCGAAATGTAGCCAATGGCACCGCGCGAACGAGATACCACGTCGCGCACCTGGCCCGTGCCCGAAAGAACGGCCGAGCGGCGATCGAACGGGGTGCCGTCCATCACGATGGTGCGGAAGGCCTCACGCGTGCCGGACGCCTCATCTCGATTGATGACCTGGATCCTCAGGTCCTCGCCACCGACTTCTTTCCAGTTGGTGATCTTGCCGGCGTAAATATCGCGGAGCTGCTCGGTCGAGAGGTTATCGACCGGGTTATCGTCGTTCACGATGACCGCGATACCGTCGTGGGCAATGACGATGGGAGTCAGGCCCAGATCCTGTTCGTCGGCATTGAGTCCACGGGAGGAGCTGGCGATATCGGCTGTGCCGGCGCTGACGGCCTCGATGCCAGCGGAAGAACCCAAACCGGAAACGAGCACGTCGATGCCGGTCTCCTCCTTAAAGCCCTCGGCCGCAATCTCGGCGATAGGAAGGCAGGTCGTGGAGCCGGCGACGGTAATGGAAGAGGTAGAAGATCCCGAAGAACAGGCGCACAGCGTAAGCGTAAGCACAGCGGCGCTCAGGACCGATACGATCTTTCTCATAGCATCACGCCGATCGCAGCATGGCGCCCACAGGTGCCGTCCTCGTTACGGTAGGAATAAAAGCGGTCGTTCTGACGCACAGTCGAAAGCTGGGTATCCACGATATTATCCGCGTCGACACCGACATCTACCAGCGCCTCGCGAATGGCAGCGGAAAGATCGAGCATGCGAGAGGCACTCGCATCGATGCAAGAGAACTCGGCGGCAAAGCGATCCATGAGTTCCTGGGATACCTCATATTCGTCACCCAAGATATGGGGGCCGATATAGGCGGAAACGTTGCTCGCATCGCAGCCGGCAGCATCGCAAAGCGCCTGGCACGCCTTGGCAGAAATACGTGCAATCGTGCCCTTCCAACCGGAGTGCACCACGGCAAATCCGCCAGGGGCCACCAGCACCACGGGAACGCAGTCGGCAAAGCAGAGCAGCACGGGCACGTTATGCGCCGTGCAGACGATGGCATCACAGCCCTCGGCAATCTGCTCGCGAACGTCCTCAAGGTCATCGGCGCCGTTCGAGGTCACCGCAACGATATGATCACCATGGACCTGATTGGGAACGAGCAGGTTGTGCTCGCACTCGGCGGCACCCATAGCTTCGAGCGCACGACGACGATTTTCTTGAACAGCAAAGGGGTCATCGCCAACATGCGAGCCCAAGTTGAGTGAGGAGTACGCATCTTCGGAAACGCCACCGGCGCGCTCGGTGAAGGCAAAGCGAACATCGGATGTCGCGCCCTCCACCAACGTAACTCCATCATGGTCGACACGCGAAACGTTGTCCGCACGTGCTGCCATACTAAAGCCTCCTAATAACACAAGTACCGCGGCATCGCCGCTACAGCCCGCGTTTATACGGCTGTCATACTTCTCTAAAAGGATACCTGCTGCGCTGGAGGCAATCGTAAAGGGAACGTAAAGAGATTGGAGGTTCTAGTTTACAAAGTCGAAATAAAAAGGGCGCGTCCATACGGACACGCCCCTGTGCACAACAATGCAAAGAACGACTTAGAAGCTACCGCGCTTCAGGAAGTCGGGAAGCTCGAACTGATCGTTGCCGAAGTTAGGAAGCTCGGTGCCACCGACGTTGCGGGTCGGAGCGGCCTGAGCCGGGCTCGTGGCAGGAGCGGTGCGCTGCGGCTCAGCGGAGGCAGCGGCCTTGCTCTGAGACTGCTGAGCAGCAAAGAGCTCGTCCTGACGGTTGACGTTGGAGTCGGAGAAGCCCGTAGCGATGACGGTGATACGCACCTGATCGCCCAGGGACTCGTCGACAACGGTACCGAAGATGATGTTGGCCTCGGGGTCGACGGCGTTGGCGACAACGTCGGCGGCGTCGCTGATCTCCTGGATGCCCAGGTCCTTGGAACCGGCGATGGAGAGCAGCACGCGCGTGGCACCATCGATGGAGCTCTCGAGCAGCGGGCTGGAGATGGCCTGCTGGGCAGCGTCGACGGCACGGGTATCCCCAGAAGAGGTACCGATACCCATCATGGCGGTACCGGCCTGCTTCATGATGGTCTTAACATCGGCGAAGTCCAGGTTGATGATACCGGGGACGGTGATGAGGTCGGTGATGCCCTGGGTGCCCTGGGAAAGGACGCCATCGGCAATCGCGAAGGCCTCGAGCATGGTGGTCTTCTTCTCGGCGATGTCGAGCAGCTTATCGTTAGGGATGACGATCATGGTGTCGACGCAATCGGAGAGGGTCTTGATGCCCTCCTCGGCGCTCTTCTTGCGCTTGCGGCCCTCGAAGGTGAAGGGCTTGGTCACGACGGCGACGGTCAGCGCACCGACCTCGTTCATCGCGATATCGGCAACGATGGGAGCAGCGCCGGTACCGGTGCCACCGCCCTCGCCGCAGGTGATGAACACCATGTCGGCGCCAGCGAGCGCCTCGGCAATGTCGTCGCGGGACTCATCGGCAGCCTTGCGGCCAACCTCGGGGTTGGCGCCGGCGCCCAGGCCGCGGGTAAGGTCGGTGCCGATGTGCACCTTGATATCGGCATCAGAGATCGCGAGTGCCTGAGCATCGGTGTTGATGGCAACAAACTCGACGCCGCGGATGCCCTCTTCGATCATTCGATTGACCGCGTTGGTACCGCCGCCGCCGACGCCGACCACCTTAATGACGGCAAGGTAGTTGTTGATCTCTGTCTCGTGCATGTCGGTCCTCCGAACAAAGGTTATAGCCATAGCATGGGTCGACCCCGCGCACATTAACCTTCAGGTTGAAAGTAAATGCAAAGGTAAACCGTATTATGGTTGCACATTATGAACGTATCAGTCAAATAATTGACCGTGAAAACCAAACAAACCAGATAAACGGCGTGGTATGACCCCTCAACAAAGCATCAACCAGCGCTACGAGGTCGGAGCGTTCCTAAATGTATAGTTACCCGGAGAGCGCACATTGATATACGTTACGCCCTCTACCTGCGAAAGCAGCTTGGTGACTACGCGCTCCTTCTTGACGATATCGTTCGAATCACCCAGCGACACCTCAATGCCGTTATTGAGGTTTGCCGAGATGGCTTCGACCGAAGGCGTGGAAATATCCTTGACTTGTCCCAAGAACTCGCTCGAAAAACCACGCACATAATCCAAGCCAGCCTTAACGGCCTTGGAGCTCACCGCCTGGCCGGAAACCGGAGCGACATCCGCCGAGACATCAGTCAACAACACCGCGCCATAGTGCTTAGCGAGCGCCAGCGCGGCATCAATGCCGGTCAGGGTATTTGAGCCCTGCCCCGTCGTGATGACGTTGCCCTGGTCATCCACTTCGACCGACGTCGACAGCGGGGCGATCCAGGTGTCATCATCCCCGATGGCCCAGGCAAGGTCATCGGAGCTGATATAGGCAATTGCGATGACCTTGCGCTCCATCGGCGTAATGATGAGCGTATGCGGGAACTGACGCTGGACATCCACGCCCGACACCCACGGGTTCTGCTTGAGGTCCTCGGTAATCTGGTCAGGATCGACGTTAAAAAGCGACGTTCCCTCGGGCAAATCGATCAGCTGGATAGCATCGTGCTTCGTCACATGCTCGCTGCCTTGAATCTGAATATCAGTGGCGGTAAACAATCCAGAGTTGATCACCACGACGGCAACGACGACGAGCACGGCCAAGACGGCCAGAACGCCGCCCACGATTTTGCCTTTGCCTGTAACGAGAGAAGCGGCGTCTGACGTTTTATTTGCCATCGCCCCAAGTGAAGACAACGGGTTGACGCCTTTTTTACCCGAAGGCTTCTTGGCGGTAGCCGGCACCGATGTCAGCGAGCGCGGTTTCGATGCGCCCAGCGTGCGACCCGGACGCGCCGCCTTAGTTCCCGTCGAGGGCTTAGGAGTTGCCATGGGACGGGCAGGTTTGGCGCCCATAACAGGCTTTGACGTCACCGAGGGACGCGAGGACTTTTTTGCGGCCGGACGATTACCGAGCTGCGAGCCGACGACCGGACGACTGGTCTGTCGAGCATGCCCGACAGACTTAGAGCGCGCGACGGTATTGCGTTGAGGTTTGGCAGGCGCGCCGGAACGCCCTCCGGCGCGGCGGAAGGTGGGTTTCGATGCTCTAGAAGCCGAGGAATTTAACTTCCGGTCTGAGCTCGATGCCATACGCCTCCCTCACCTTTCCGTGCACATGTCTGATAACCGCGGCAACGTCATCGGCCGAGGCAGTTCCGTTATTAACGATAAAATTAGCGTGAACGGGCGAAACTTCCGCGCCGCCAATCGAAAAACCCTTTAATCCACAATCCTCGATAAGCTTGCCCACGCTCGCATCGGGCGGATTGCGAAAGACCGACCCGCAGGATGCGCGACCCATGGGCTGTGTACGCTTGCGCCTCGTAAGGTACCGCTCCATGCGCTCGCGAATGTCGGCCTTGGGCGCCGGTTTAAGCTTGAGCACGCACTCGAGGATGATCTCATTGCGGGGAAGGCTACATTCGCGGTAGCCCCAAGTGATCTCGGACCCCGCATAATGCTTGATACCGGATGCCGGGTCAAACGTTACGACATCCTCAACCAGCGAGCCAATCCACTCGGTCCGTGTGCCGGCATTCATAGATATCGCACCGCCGACCGAGCCAGGGATGCCAACGGCAAACTCAAGGCCCGAGAGGCTACGCGACAGGGCATCGTTGACCAAGCGCGCAAACATCACGCCCGCACCGACCGTCAGCGTACAACCGTCATCGGCAACAACCGTGCGCTGAAACTCACGTCCGAGCGAAATGACGGCACCGCGATAACCGCCATCGGCAACCAGCAGATTGGAGCCCTTGCCGATGATGACCCACGGCACCTGCTCGCGATCGAGCACCGCCACGGCACGGCGGAGGGCATGATAGCTATGGCACGTCACAAAGAGGTCGGCCTTGCCGCCGATACGATAGCTCGTATGACGCGCAAGGCGCTCGTCCTCGATCACATCCGTGTCGATCATGCCCGAGAGCGCCATGACGGCGTTAAACAGACCCATTAGACTTAAGCGTCTTTCTTGGCAGTCAGATACTCAATGAACTCGGGACCGACGGTCGTAACGTCACCAGCACCCATAGTGAGCAGCAGGTCGCCCTCGCCCACCATCTGCTCGAGCTCCTGATTAAGCTCAAGACGGCTGGAGCAGTACACGACCTCCTTGCCAGGATGCTTGGCGCGCACGGTATCGGCGAGCATCTTAGAGGTGACACCCGGAATGGGCATCTCGCCAGCCGAGAACACATCAATCAACAGCAGTTTATCGGCATTGGCAAATGCATCGGCAAAGTCGTCGCACAGGGCCTGCAGGCGCGAATAGCGGTGCGGCTGGAACACGACGTCGACATGCTTGTAGCCCAGCGACGAAGCGGCAGCAAGCGTCGCCTTGATCTCGGTGGGGTGATGGCCGTAATCATCGACCACGGTGATGCCATCGATATCGCCCACGTGGGTAAAGCGACGGCGGACGCCCTCAAAGCTCGAGAGCGCCTTGGCGGCGGAGTCGATGTCAAGGCCCAGGACATGGGCGACGGTGAGCACCGCCGTGGCGTTGAGCATGTTGTGGCGACCGGGATTGCTCTTGATCTCCACAGCATGCTCAGTGCCGTCCTCAAAGCGAACGATAAAGTCACTCTGGATGCCCTTGACATCCGGGTGCATGCAGACGATGTCGTTGCTCTCGGCAAAGCCGTAGGAAAGCACGTGACGGCCCGTCGACTTGGCGAGCTCGACCAGATGCGGGTCCTCACCGCAGACGATGACGGTGCCGTCCTCGCCCACCAGGCTCATGAATTTGGCGAAAGTTGCCTCGATCTCCTCGATACCCGAGTAGTGATCGAGGTGGTCGGCCTCGACGTTGGTCACAATGACCACGTTGGGGTTCAGGAACAGGAAGGAGCTGTCGGACTCGTCGGCCTCGGCGACAAAGTAGTCGCCCGAGCCGTTCTTGCCGTTCGTGTCATAGCCCTCGACAATGCCGCCGATCAAGAAGCTCGGATCCAGGCCCATGCGGTCGAGCATGGTGGCGCACATCGAAGACGTGGTGGTCTTGCCATGCGTGCCGGCAACAGCGACGGTGGTGTAGCCGTGGCCCAAAGCAGAGAGCATCTTGGCACGGGGCCACACGGGAATACCAAGCTCGCGAGCGCGCACGAGTTCAGGGTTGGACTCCGGAATAGCGGTAGAGACAACAACCACGTCGGGCTTGACCTCGTCGATCGTGGCGGCCTCATGGCCCACATGCACCTTCACACCAGCGCGGGTAAGCTGGCGGATATAACGTGACGTCTTAAGGTCGGAGCCGGTAACGGCATAACCGCGCTCGTGCAGAACGAGGGCGATGCCGCTCATGCCGGCGCCGCCGATACCGATAAAGTGGGCGCTCTTAAACTCGGGCGCGGAGGTTGCAGTCTGGGAATCAGCCATGTGCTCGTGTACTCCTTGCGTAAACACTGCCTGTAACCCGTTAACTGTACCGCACCAACCGCATCAGCGCGAGGGCGACCGACGATATCCCGTCTAACTAACGCAAACCCTCTACCGCATCCGCCAGAAGAGCGGCGGCCCTATCCTGAGCCAGACCACGCGCCGCCTGACGCATGGCGTCGCGCGCCGCCGCGTCATCGACCAGGTGCAGCAGCTCATCGGCAAAGGCAGAACCGTCGATATCGGCATCGGCGCAGAGCACGCCGGCCCCGGCGTCGACCAGATAACGGGCATTGGTGGTTTGGTGATCGGCCGTGGCGTGCGGGTACGGCACGAGCACCGAAGGCACGGCGAGTGCAGCGATCTCGGCCACGCTCGATGCGCCCGAACGCGAGAGCACCAAATCGGCAGCAGCCAGCATATCGCCCATGTTGTCGATGTAAGGCTGGACGCGGTAACGCTTCGCCTCCTCGGGCGTCAGCGCCAAAGCGCGCTCGGTCTCCTCAAAGCCGTCGGCACCCGTCGAATGCAACACATAGAGGTTCTTGCGCGAAAGCAGCTCGTTTTTGAGC
>DBGBJN010000128.1:0-3174 GCA_048449885.1 Collinsella sp. | reverse complement strand
GTCGACCCGCAGAGCCGCAACGCCATCCTGGAGGGCATCTGCCGCCTGCGCGACGAGGGCGCCACGGTGGTGTATACCAGCCATTACATGGAGGAAGTCGAGCAGATCTGCAGCCGCATCATGATCATGGACGGCGGCCGCGTGCTGGCGCAGGGCACCAACGACGAGCTCAAACGCATGATTCAGATGGGCGAGCGCGTGACCGTCGAGGTGGGCGCCGTCGAGCCAGCCACGGTCGAGCGGCTGCGCGCCCTCGAGCACGTGCTCAGCGTCGAGCTGTCCGGCGGCGAGCTCGTCTGCACCTGCGAGACGAGTCCGCACAATCTGGTCGACATCCTCGACACGCTGCGCGCTGCCGACGTTGCGCTCGGCCGCGTGTGGAGCGAGCCACCGACCCTCAACGACGTGTTCCTCGAGATCACCGGCCGCGAGCTGCGCGACTAGGGGGCGGCCATGTTCAACACCATTATCATTACGGTCAAGACGCTGCTGCGCCGGCCGAGCACGTGGGTTTGGGGCGCTCTCTTTCCCATCGCGCTTTCCACGATGTTTATGTTTATGTTTGCGAACCTCAGCTCCGACGGCAAGATCGACCCGGTGCCAGTGGCTGTCGTAGCGGATGAGGCCTGGGACGCCTCGACCTTTAAGGATGCGGCGGCTTCGCTTGCCAAGGAGAGCGACAATCAGCTGCTCGAGATCCACGAGTGCGACGACGCAGCCGATGCGAACCGTGCGCTTAAGGCCGGCGAGGTCGCGGGCATCTATACGGTCGACGACGCAGGCGCACCCAAGCTCACACTGCTATCGAGCTACGACAGCTCGCGCGCATCATCGGTGCTCACCGATCGCAGCATCCTGGAGACGGTGGCAAGCTCGTATACACAAAATGCCGAGCTCATGTCCCAGATTGCCCAGGACAACCCGGCGGCACTCGCCGACCCCGAGGCGGTTGCGCGCGCTCTGTCGCTCGAGGGCGGCACCCGCCGCGTAAGCCTGACACGCACCACGCCCGATGGCACGGTCATCTACTATTACGCGCTCTTTGGCCTGGTGGCGATGATGTCTGCCGAGTTTGCCGCCTTGAGCGTCGTCGATCTGCAACCCAATCTGTCGGGCCTTGGCGCGCGCCGCTGCGCGGGTGGTCTTTCCAAAACGGCGTCGCTGGCCGGTATCTTTGTGGGCTCGTGGCTGGTCTCCTTTGCCTCGATGGCGATCGCGATCGGCTACGTGCGTCTGGTCGTGGGCGTCGACTTTGGCGGGCGCGAGGGGCTGTGTTTGGTGGGCGGCGCCGCTTCCGCGCTTGCCGCCACGGGCTTGGGACTCTTTGTGGGCACGCTTCCCGTTAAGGGCGGCAAGGCGTCCAAGTCTGGCATCCTCACGGGCTTTGCCACTACGTGCGCCCTGTTCGCCGGCCTCTACGGCGAGCCTGCGATGGCGCTTGCCGACGACGTCGCCCGCGCCTGCCCGGCTGAGTGCTGGCTCAACCCCGTCAAGCTTATCTGCGACATGTTCAACCGCCTGTATTTCTTTGAAGACTTGGGGCCTTTTGCCGTTCGCGCGGGCGCGCTGGTCCTCATGACGCTGGTGTTTGTTGCCGCCGCCACGCTGATTTTTGGAAGGAGCCGCTATGAGCACCTTTAAGACCGCGCTTCGCATGGCGCTGGCGCACCCGTTCTACCTGCTCATCTATACGGTGTTCATTTCGCTGATGGGCGTATTCATCGCGGCATCTGTGAGCTGGAACTCGTCGCAGCTCACCGAGTACAAGCCCTACGACGCCAACGTGATCGTGGTCGACCGCGATGGCAGTGATCTTTCACTTGCGCTCACCAAGCACCTAGGTTCGCGGTTTGACCTGGTCACGGGCGTCGGCGATGACACGTACGACCTTGCGGACGCGCTCTCCAAGAGCAACAGCGCCAAGGGCAGCGCCGACTGCGTGTTCTTTATCCCGGAGGGGTTCGAGGACGACCTGGTCGCGGCTGCCCGCGCGGGGGAGTCCCTGCCCAAGCTCGATGTGACCTACGGTGCCGGCACCATGGCGGCGGCGCTTTCGTCTGCCGAGGCTTCGCGCTGGATCTCGCTCGCGGGCGCTGCAGCCGCACTTGAGCCCACTGCCTCCAACGGCGACGTTGCCAAGGCCGCCGAACATGCCGCTGCAAAGCGCGCGGAGGTCCAGATCGAGCGGGTCAAGGTCGACTCGGCTGCTGCCGCCACGCTCGAGTCGTACTTCAACTTTGGCGCGTACGCGATTATCTCGTCGGTCATCGTATCGGTGGGGTTGGTGTTCTCGGGCATGAACGAGCCCGAGCGCGTGCGTCGTATGGATGCCGGCCCAATCTCCGAGCGCCAACGTTCGCTTGCCGTGTTTGCCGCCGCCGCCGTGCTCACCGTCTGCATCTGGTTTGTGTCGAGCATGATGGGCGTCGTGGGCTTTGCCGGCGCGGTTGCCGAGGTCGGCGTGGGCCGCGTGTGCCTTGCGCTGGCGGCAACGTTTGCCCTGGCGTGCACGCCGCTGGCCGTTGGCTTTACGCTGTCGAGCTTGGGCGCGCGAGGAGCTGCTCAACGGCGTGGGCAACTTACTCGGCATGCTCATGACGTTTTTGGGCGGCGCCTGGATGCCGCTGTCGCTCATGGGCTCGGCCGTGCAGACCGCGGCGCACTTTGTGCCGACGTATTGGGTGAACGACGCGATCGGCAAGGCGCTCGCGTCGGACCTGACGTCTGCCGTGTTGGGCGACATCGCCTGCGACCTGGGCGTCACCGTGCTCTTCGCCGCCGCCATCGCCGCCGTAGGCCTAGCCCTCGCACGCACCAAATCCCACGCCTAGCCACCTAGTCATCGGGTACTCATTGGGGACAGACTTAAACGACCAAGAGTGGTCATTGGGGACAGACTTAAACGACTAGTCATTGGGGACAGTCTTTGCCGAACCGCCGGCTTGCCGGCCGGGTTGCCAAGGACTGTCCTCAGCTGCCGGCAGAAAGGGAACGTCCCTAACTGCCGGGTGGCGAAAGAGTGTCCCCAACAGCTAGTCATTTAAGAACGTCCATTACAGTCGAAATTGTCAGCCCGGGCCCGTCTCGGGCTACGATTGAGGCGCGCCCAGAACGGGCCGCCGACCGGGCGCCCGCGCACGGCCGAACGTCCCTGCCCCCGAGAGGGCCCGTTGG
>DBGBJN010000127.1:0-2413 GCA_048449885.1 Collinsella sp. | reverse complement strand
CTGGTGCCCGCTCGCTGTCCGTCCTCTGCCTGCGGCGTTACTTTGGTTCTGCCCCCTTTATGTTGCGGTGGAATAGGGACTAAATGGGAGTCTAAGAGGCCAAAACAGTCCCTATTCCACCGCAACTTCATGGGGATGTGTGAAAATGCCCGTCGGAAAACATCTGCTGTCTTTGGGGGTCTATCTATGGTGTACGAGTTTTGTGCCGAGAACTTTGAGCGGGTGCCGGCGGCTATCGATGCCGGTGCAAGGCGTATCGAGCTGTGCGACAACCTTGCCGTTGGTGGCACCACGCCTTCGGCCGGCGTTATCAGCGCTACGACCAACTATGCCCACGAGCACGATGCACGGGTGATGTGCATGATTCGCCCGCGTGGCGGCGACTTTCACTACAACCAGGACGAGCTGCGTATGATGGAGATGGACCTGGGCCTTGCCGTGAGCGCCGGCGTTGACGGCTTGGTCTTTGGCTGCTGCAAGCCCTGCGCTGGCGGATGGGCGCTCGACGAACTTACGCTTGGCGCCCTCGTGATGGCTGCGGGCTGCGCGACCGAGGAATGTAAGCGTGAGCCCATCGACATCACCTTCCACATGGCGTTTGACCAGCTCTCGCCCGAGGCTCAACTCGATGCCGTCGACACACTCGCCGATTGCGGCGTTACGCGCATCCTGACGCACGGCGGTGCCGCCGGCACGCCGATCGAGGACAACCTGGAGCATCTGTCGCGTCTTATCGAGTGTGCGGGAGACCGCCTGACCATCCTTCCCGGCGGCGGCATTTCCACGGCCAACCGCGATACCGTGGCGGCGGCACTGGGCGTCTCCGAGCTCCATGGCACAAGGATCGTACCGCTGGAGGTGTAGCCCGTGGCGCTTGTATTCGATGTTCAGCAGGCGAGTGGCAAGCCCGACGACAACCGTCGCCCCGGTACCGCGTGTCCCTTTTGCAACACGGAGGGGCTCACCAACATCATCCGGCGCGACGGTGACTGCATCTGGCTCGAGAATAAGTTCAAGACCCTGCGCGCCACCCATCAAACCGTGCTAATCGAGTCGGCCGATCACGATGCCGACCTGGTGACCTATGAGCCGGATGAACTCCACCATGTGATGCGGTTTGCCCTGGGTTGCTGGCAGCAGATGATCGATTCACAGCAGTATCGAAGCGTGCTCATGTACAAGAACAAGGGTCCGCTCTCGGGCGGCAGCCTCGTTCATCCGCACATGCAGATTGTGGGTTTGGAGCAGGAAGACGGCTATGCTTCGCTGACTTCCGCCAATTTCGAAGGCATCAATGTCTGGCAACAGGGGAGAATCTCGGTCAACATCTCAATCGAACCGATTATGGGGTTCTTTGAGGTCAACGTTTCAGCCCCGCAGGGAATCGCCGCCAGCGATGGCATGCGAGACCAAGCCGAGGCGAATCTCTTCGCCGATGCGATCCAGGTAGCTCTGCGCTATATCCTGAACGAGCACCACGGTGGTCGCGCAGAGTCGTATAACCTGTTCTTCTATCACCTGGGCGGTCGGACCATTGCCAAGGCGCTGCCGCGTTGGGTGGTTTCGCCCTACTTTGTCGGCTATCGTTTGGCCCAGGTCAATGCTGAGACAACGCTCGATATCGATGCTGAGCGCCTGCGTGCCCATCTGGAAACGCTCGTATAGCAAGACTAACACCCGCGTAATGCGGACAGTCTAGCGCCCCATGGCGTCGCGGCCGGCCTCGACCCGCTTGCGCTGTTTGGCGCGCTCCTCGCCGGTTAGGCGCTCAAAGAGATGTCCGATAATCGAGGCCAGCACCTGTTGAAACAGCGTACCGCACATGACGGGGAACACGACCTCGCCGGGAAAATACTGTGTGGCGATGACGGCGCCCGAAGAGATGTTACGCATGCCGCAGGTAAAGCACATGGTGGTCGTCTCGCTATACGGCAGATGCAGGGCACGTGCGACCAGGATGCCGATGATAAAGCCACTGATGGCGAACGAAAGGATAAAGAGGGCGACTTCCAGGCGCACCGCGTTCATGTGCAGCACGTACTCGCTCATGGCGGTGGAGTTGGACGCGATAACACCCATCATCATGAACTTGCAGGCGGGCGAAAGCGCGGGGGAGAGTTTCTCATGACCCCAGCCGCGCGTGAGTTCGTTGATCACGATGCCGAGCACGGCGGGTATGGCGATCATGAAGGCCATGTCTTGCATCATGCTCGGCACATCGATCGAGACAGTGGCGCCCAGCAGGAGTTTGAGCGTAAGCGGAATCGTCACCGGGGAGATGACCGAGGACGTCAGGATGATGGTGAGCGCGAGCGGGCCGTTGCCGCCGAACATGCTGATCCACATAAAAGCGGTGACTGCCACGGGCACACTGTATTCGAGCACGATGCCGCAGACAAGGTTGGGGTTGGAA
>DBGBJN010000126.1:0-5532 GCA_048449885.1 Collinsella sp. | reverse complement strand
CTATAGCACGCTCCCCCTCAAAGGGATAGAACGAATTTGTCAAATAGGCAGGTATCATCACGATTTTCTCAAGATGTTCGTAATCCAGAGCAAAAGCGCGGTCTGAGAATCGGCCGAACCCTTGAGCGCGAGCTCCACATCAACGGCACCCTCGAGCGCTGCGACGAGCTCTGCCATCGAAAAGCGACGTGCCCAGGTCAGGTGATTCTTGACCTGCCAGGACTGGAGTTTGAGCGTTGCGGCCAGCTCACGACCCTGTCCGCGCGCATCGAGCGCCTTGGCAACGATAAGCTCGCGAATGCGGCCGCACAACAATGTGTACGTCCACACGTAGCTCTTGGCGGGCAGTAGATTGAAGAGCTCGAGCGAGCGGCGCATGTCACGGGCCGAGACTGCATTGAGAAAGTCCCAGGGTTGAACCTCGGCCGTACGTACAATCCAGCGCTCCACATCGGCAAGCTCAATCTGGGGCGCCTCGACCATCTGGACAAGCTTAGCCAAGTCGTTATCGAGCATGCGCGTGTTTTCACCCGAACGCGAGACGAGCTCCTCGGCGGCTGCCGTCGAGATCGACTTGCCGTGCTGCGTCGCCATCTGTTGCACGCGGCGCGGTAACTCCCAGCGCTTGGTGCCGGAGCAATCGATCACGGCCTTCTTGTCGATTTTAGCGATCGCCTTATACAGGCGCGTGTTCTTGGCAAGCGAGTCGGCGATGATGAGGCAGACCGTCGTGGGGCTGGGACTCGCCAGATAGTCGACAAGCGGCTCCGAGACCGCCTTAGCGAGCTTTGAGCAGCCATCAAGGATTACCAAGCGAAACTCGCTGCCCATCGGAAAGGTGTTAAGCGATCCGATAATGGACTCGATATCGGGGTCCTTGGTCATGTCGCGCTCGTCGAGGTTGAACTCGACCATTCCCGACTTTTCCAGACGCGCCTTCATACGCGAGACGGCGTGATCGCGCTTGACGCCGTCGGTACCGACGATCAGATATGCCGGCAGCAGACCGGTTTCGGACATTACGCTCCCCTCCCGCAGGCCTTCGTATTCGTTCCGTGCCATTCTAGCCCAGGGGCCCACCACACGCCAACGACGTCGTCACGGTCGCTGGCATCGCATCGCAAAGCCCTTTGCGGTCGGGCTGATGGTGATATCACCGTGTTCGATGGTGCATGCGAACGCACCGCCCGCTTCCTGAACGGTATCGATGCAGGCATCCGACGGATGACCGTATCGATTCCCCTTGCCGGCGCTCGCGAGGGAAAGCTCGGGTCTCAGGACATCCAGCAACTCACCATCGACTGAAACCTTGGAGCCGTGATGCCCAAGTTTAAGGACATCGATATCCCCCACCTCCTGCACGAATTCCCGTTCTTGATCGAGCTCGGCATCACCAGTGAGGAGCATACGCAGGCTCTTGCCTTCCTGAACATAAGAGAGTAGCAGGACAAGCGAGTCCTCATTTCCCTCGCCATCTACGGACTCGAACGGCCACATCACGCGGGCACAAAATGAGCCGATGTCGACCGTATCCCCACGGCGCACCTGCCGATACTCAACGCCAGGTCGATTCAATACCTCGGCAGGAGCATCCTCCAACGCATCCGCCGCCACGGCAATCGTTCCGACCGAAAACTGTTCGAGCACGGCAGGTAGACCACCCCAGTGATCCTCATCCCAATGCGTCACAAAGACGGCATCGATATGGTGCACGTTATTGCGAACCAACGCCGCTACCACGCGCCCATCGAGCCCGCAGTCGACGAGTGCTAATGCGTCGCCCTGGCGGATAAGAATCGCATCCGCCTGGCCCACATCGAGCACCGTCACCGAAGGCGGAGCGAATCGATCCCAGTAGACGTACGGAATCGCAGCCAAGAGCACCAGGCATGCAAGCCCCACCGCCATAGGACGTGCACGGGGACGCGGCCACCAGACCAACAGAACCGCCAGCAAACACGGCACTAGGAAAATCCACATGCTTTCGGGCGGCACACTCACAGATGCACCAGGCACGGCGGCAAACAGCTGCTCGAAGAACAGCGCGCAACGGGCGGCAATCATGGGCACAACGAGCGCCCAAGTCCGCAACGGTCCCACGAGCGAAAAGGGAACCAGCACGATGGACACAGCAAGCAGTACGCTCACCACCGGACCGATGACCGCATTTGCCAACGGAGCAATGAGCGAGAACGTACCGAAGGCGGGAATGGTAATGGGAAGAGTCGCCAGTTGCGAGCACAGCGTGACGGAAAGCATGCTGGCAACGCCCGATGGCACACCCAGCTCACCCAAAGCGTAGGTCGCATAGGGGCAAAAGCACAGAATGGCAAAGACGCTGGCACATGAAAGCTGAAAGCCCATATCGAACAGCACCGTCGGTCGCAGTAGCACAAAGATGGACATGGTTACGAAGAGTGCCGATGCGCCGTGCCGGCGACGCTCCGCGCCGTTTACGACAAGCGTCGCAAACACCATGCAGCACGCGCGCACGGCCGAGGGAGACGCGCCCGTAAAGGCAGCGTAGCCCATAAGCGTTATCGCCAATATCGCCCGGTGAAGACCACGTGAGCACCGAGTCTTTTGCAATGCGCCCTCGATTACAAACCCCACGATAGCCAAATGGCTGCCCGAGACGGCGATAAGATGCGCCGTTCCCGTCACCGAAAACCAGTCGCCCGCCGGCTGGGCGCGCAGCTCGGCCGAACGACCGCAGATGACACCGGCTATGAGCGCACGCGCCGGGTCGGTCGCAGGCGCGATGGACGCAAGCAGCCCATTTCGCAGCCGAAGCAGCGGCCCCGGAGAGCACTCGTCGACCGACACAATCCGAACGACTTTAACCTTGCGCACCTCGCCTCGGAGCACGCGCGATCGTCCATATGCATCGTTCTCAAAACGTGAAACGCGACCGATAACACGCGCGTGCGCCCCGACCTTGAGCTCGAGGTCGCACGATAGGCGAACCGTTGCCAAGTTCTTACCGTCCGCACGTGCCTCGCAGGTATAGGAATACACGTCGTCGTTTATGGATGGATCGCCCTGCACGACAAACTCGAGGCCGCTTGCCGCTCGAGCGTCGAGCGCCTTCGAGGCGTTGAGCGCGCCCGCAGCCCACCACGCCGAGACGACCGCTCCCGCCACGAGACCGACGGACGCGGCATACAGCCACCGCTTCCAAGGAGCAAGCGGTGCACAAAATTGAGCCAGCACAACGAATACCGCCGCCGCAACGGGAATGGCCCATAGCAGCCCGACCGCCGGCGCCTGCTCCCTCAGCAGCACATCAGCGGCCACGTTGAGCACCAAGGCGCAGCTCATGCACACGCCGGCACACAGGGCCATCGTCCACGGCATCAGGGGCCGCGGAGGCATCACATGCTCGCGCTCGGTCGCACTCATACGCAGATGCAATCTTTGATTTTGGCAAGCTTCTTCTCGCCGATTCCCGACACACGCATCAGATCGTCAACCGAGGCAAAAGCACCGTTCTTTGTCCGCTCATCGATAATCGACTGCGCCATGGAGGGACCGATGCCCGAGAGCGTCTGCAGCTCTGCCGCGCTTGCCGTATTGATGTTGACTAGGCCCGTTGCGCCACTCACGCCCAATGATGCGGAAGCCCCACCATCAACACCGGCTTCCGCAATGGACGCCTGCTGCTCCCCCACCGTTGGAACGTGGATTTTTTGTCCATCAGTGACCTTGGATGCCCGGTTAAGCCCCGTAACGTCTGCCTCGGGCGTAAGCCCGCCGGCGGCATCAATCGCCTGAGCCACCCGCGCGCCGTCCTTGAGACGATATACACCGGGCGACACAACGGCGCCGTCGACATCGACATAGACCTCTACCGCGGCAGAAGCCTTAGCCGAAGAACCTTCGGATGTCTTTCCGCTCGAGGCATCACCGGATCCCGGCTCCACCAACGAGCCTGAACCGTCAGTGCGCTCAAACGACACGCCACCGGCACCGCCGCCAAGGTTCGCCATCGCCAGTCCACTCGCCATCGCAATGACGACCAGTATCGCCATCACCACTGCCTTATGACCGAACAGCTTGTCCGCCAAGCGGTCCATCCGTTTGACTCGTTCGTGTTGTTCGCGCTGCGCCATAGCAAAACCTCCCAACACCATCGTGTCAGGAAAGGAGCTCCACAACAGCCACGCTCCAAAACCGGTTTTAACGGTCAAACCAAAAACCGACCAAAACCTTGCACAAATCTGTCCATTTATTCAGGCACACGTCAGCAAATGAACACTTAGCCGCAAAATGCCCAGATAGCAAAAGGCCGACGATGTAGGCGCATCGTCGGTCTATGCACAAATTTACTCGTGATTTTGGTAAATCTCACGCGGAGCAAGCTCCGAATGTTTGCGTTTTAAGGTCTTAGGGGCCTTATACGTGTTGCTTTCGAAGTCGATATACTCGGTCTGCTTGAGCAGGCGCTCGATCATCTCCTCGTGATCGAACAACTCCCAGGCCTCATGCACGGCATTGAGTTTAGCGTGCGTCTCGGGACGGCGCGGCATAAACAGCGTGCAGCAGTCGGGAGCGGCCTCAGTCGAGATATCGAACGTACCAATCTCCTCGGCGCGCGCGATAATCTCCTGCTTGTCCGAACCGATGAGAGGACGGAACACGGGGATCTTCACGGCCTCGTTAACGGCCATGATATTCTCAAGCGTTTGGGAGGCAACCTGTCCAAGCGATTCGCCCGTCACGATGGCCTTGGCGCCCTCGATGTGTGCAATGCGCTCGGCAACCGAATACATAATGCGGCGATACATGATCACGCGCAGGTTGCTGGGACAGGTGACCGAAATCTCACGCTGGCAGTCGCCAAACGGCACCACGTACAGGCGGCCGATCTGGACACCCGGCTCAAGCGCACGGATGATGTCCTGCACCAAATACTCGCTCGTGTCGGGCGTCTGCGGACGACCTGAGAAATGTACCGGCACGCACACCGCGCCGCGACGCGCGAGCATCCAGGTCGCCACCGGAGAATCAATACCCGACGACAGCAGCGTCACGACCTTGCCGGCAGAACCCACCGGCAGACCGCCCACGCCGCGCTCAGAGCGCGCGTACACATAAACGCTACCCTGGACCACCAGTACGTGCACCATCGCATCGGGGTCGTGCATTTGAACCTTTTTATCGGGGAAGGCCTCGCACAGCACCTCGCCCACCTGACGATTGATGTCAATCGAGGTGAGCTCATAGTCGGTATTGGAGCGCTTGGCGTGCACCTTAAACGAATCGAAGGAACCAAACTCGCGCAGCGCCTTCACGGCGGCGGCACAGTACTCCTGAGGGTCGCGATTGGTGTGATACGCCAAAGACACGCGAGCAACGCCGGGAACGGTGCGAATGACACGCGCCGCCTCGTCGGCCTGATGCTCGTTAAAGGTCACGAGGATATAACCGGAAATTCGAGACACGGCATTCACGGAAAAGGCGGCCAAGGCCGCCTTGATGTTATCCATGAGGATATGCTCAAAATGTGCGCGGTTCTTACCCTTCAGTCCA
>DBGBJN010000125.1:0-3984 GCA_048449885.1 Collinsella sp. | reverse complement strand
AACGTTGCCATCGTCGCGGCGATCAGGATGCACGAATCCGTTCCCACACTCATAAACTGCGCATAGGCGAGCGATAGGACAACGTTGCTGACGCCCGCGATCTTAAGGAACTCCCAGCCCGCGGCAAGCCCCATGAGCGTGAGCAGAGACACGATGCCACCGGAATTGCCAAGCATAAACATAAGCTTGCCCAACAGCATGCCCAGATAGCTGCCCGCCGGCGCCGTGATACACAGCGAAACCGGAACCATGACGAGCATGGTCGCAAACGGAACAAACGAAAACGCTACGGCCTTGGGGATAACGCGCTGAAAGAAACACTCCACTCGCCATAGCACGGGCACCGAGATGAGAACCGGAATAACAGTCGTCGTGTAATCGTTGACCGGTGCGGGAAGCAGGCCATACACGGAAGTCATCGATGCCCCCGTCGTCGATGCGGCATCGACGAGCTTAAGCAGATCGGGCGCAATCAATACGCCGCCCAGCATCATGCCCAGCTGCTCCGAGCAACCAAGCTGGCGGGCGGCCGCCCAACCAAGATAAATGGGCAAAAAGTAGTAGCCGGCGTTATAGAGCCAACTGTAGAACAGGCGATAGATTTCGGAATCGGCAGACCACAGGCCCAGCATGCCTTCGCCCATAATGACGGCGACGGTGCGGAACAACGCCGCGCAGACAATAAATGGCAGCGCCGACATCATGCTTTTGGACAGATAGTCCACCACGGCCATGGCGTTTGATGAGACCGTCGTTGTAAACGAGGTGTTAGAAACTTGTGACATGGAACGCCTTTCTCAATGTGACATGCGGGAAGTCCCTTTGTCACATCGTGCGATACTGACCGATTGCGCGGTACTTTTCGTAGCGGAGGTTTGTGAGGGTCGCGTCGTCGAGCCGCCCAAGCGTATCGAAGGCATCAAATGCCGAGGACATGACGGCGCCGGCGATCTCCTCATGCGACAGACCCCTATCGTCAACAATGCCGTCGATGACGCCGAGCGCCAACAGATCGGGAGCCGTGAGCTTAAGCGCCTCGGCGGCCTCATTCGCGCGCTCGGTATCCTTCCACAGAATCGACGCACAGGCCTCGGGGCTCACGACCGAATAGGCCGAGCTCGAGAGCATCAGGATGCGGTCGGCCACGGACAGCGCCAGCGCGCCACCAGAGCCGCCCTCGCCTGTTACCACCGAGACAATCGGCGTCTTAAGGCCGCTCATCTCCATGAGATTCTGGGCGATAGCCTCGCCCTGACCGCGTTCCTCGGCACCGATGCCGCAAAACGCGCCCGAAGTATCGACCAGGCACAGAACCGGTCGACCAAACTTTTCGGCCTGGCGCATCAGGCGACGCGCTTTGCGGTAGCCCTCGGGATGTGCCATACCAAAGTTGCGACGCATGCGCTCTTTGGTCGTGGTGCCGCGCTCGATGGCGATGACCGTTACGGGGCGCCCGTCCTTCCAGCCAATGCCAGCCACCACAGCGGCGTCGTCGCCAAAGTAACGGTCGCCGTGCAGCTCCACAAATCCATCCAGGCCCAGCGAGATCACCTCGCCCGCCGTGGCGCGATCTGCCGAGCGGGTCTGCTTGACAATCTCGAGCGCGGTTTTTGGCGCCGCCGCGCGCTTGAACAAGTGCCCCAGCTTTTTGCCGCGGCGACCCGTATGCACGATCTCATGCGGTGCCCCCAAGCCGGGCGCGTGCCCTTCGTGCAGCGCCAGCAGCTCGCCTACCGTGAGCGCAATCTCGCCGCGCGGAACAACGGCATCGCAAAAGCCGTGCTCCAGCAAAAACTCGGAGCGCTGGAATCCCTTGGGCAGGCGCTTGTGCATGTTCTGCTCGATCACGCGCGGGCCGGCAAATGCCGTCAGGGCATCGGGCTCGGCCAGGATAATGTCGCCCTCCATGGCGAAGCTCGCGGTTACGCCTCCGGTCGTGGGGTCGGTGAGCACCGTGATATACAGGCCGCCCGCCTCGCTGTGGCGCCTAACCGCCGCAGAAATCTTGGCCATCTGCATAAGCGATGTCACGCCCTCTTGCATGCGCGCACCGCCCGAAACGGTAAAGCCGACGACCGGCAGTCCCAGCTCGGTCGCACGCTCAAATGTGCGACAGATCTTCTCGCCCACCACGGAGCCCATCGAGCCCATCATAAAGATGGCATCCATAAAGAAGAGCGCGGTATCGCAACCGCAAATTTTGCCCCTGCCGCACACAACGGCATCGCGCTCGCCCGAACGCTCGCTCACGCTCTTGAGCTTGTCGGCATAGCCGGGAAACGAGAGGAAATCCTCCGACGCCAGATTAGCATCCCATTCCTCAAACGTGCCCTCGTCGACCGTCATGCGCATGCGCGCGCGACCGCTCACGCGAAAGTGTTTGCCGCAACGAGGGCAGACCTCGAGGTTGTCGTGCAGGCGTGCCTCATCGATTACGCGGCGGCACTCCGGGCACTTGATAAACACGTGGCGCGCGGGAAACTCGGCGCACGACTCGGTTATCGGCCCCTCAAGGACATTGACCGTCTTCGCTTTTCTATTCATCAGCATAGAGATGCCCCATCAGATCGGTGTGATACATGCCCGACAAGAACTCGTCGTTTGCCAGCACGTCGAGCTGAAGCTCGCTGTTTTCGCTCACGCCCTCAATCACAAGCTCGCCCAGGGCCGATCGCATCTTGCGAATGGCGCCGTCACGCGTGGGCGCACACACGATGAGCTTGCCGAGCATGGAGTCGTAGTACGGCGGAACTGTCGCACCGGTAAACATGGCGGAATCCCAGCGCACGCGCGGACCACCCGGCACACGCAACGCGGTGACCGTTCCGCATGACGGCAGAAAGTCCGGCGTTTCGGCATTGATGCGGCACTCCATGGCGTGGTTGCGGACCGGCATGTCCTCCTGCTCAAAGGGCAGAGGTTGGCCGGCTGCCACGCGCAGCTGCCACTTGACCAAGTCGGTATCGGTCACAAACTCCGTAACCGGATGCTCCACCTGCAAGCGCGTGTTCATTTCCATAAAGTAGAAATTGCCGTCGTCCGAATACAGGAACTCGATGGTACCGGCTCCTTCGTAGCCGACGGCACGAGCCAGGTCACGCGCCGCCTTGTGCATGCGAGCACGAATGTCGTCGTGTCCGTCGAGGCACGGCGCGGGGCTCTCCTCGATCAGCTTTTGGTTGCGGCGCTGCACCGAGCACTCACGCTCGCCAAGCGAAAACACATGGCCCTGCTTATCGGCCATAATCTGCACCTCGACGTGGTGCGCCGGCGCGACAAACTTCTCCATGTAGCACTCGCCGTCGCCAAAAACGGCCTCGCCCTCGGCACGCGCCTCGATAAACGCCTTTGCCGCATCTTCCACGCGCTCGACCTTGCGAATGCCGCGACCGCCACCACCGGCACGCGCCTTAATGAGCACGGGGCAGCCAATGCGTTCGGCCTCGGCCGTTGCCTCCTCGGGGCTTTTGAGCAAATCGCAGCCCGGAACGATGGGCACGCCTGCCGCGGCAGCCGTTCGACGTGCGGCGTCCTTGTCGCCCATGCTGTCGATTACCTCGGCCGAAGGACCGACAAACGCCAGGCCATACTTGTCGCAGTCGCGCACGAAGCTCGCCTTCTCGGAAAAGAAGCCATAACCGGGATGAATTGCCTTAGCTCCCGACTTTACGGCACAGGTGAGCACGGCATCGTCGTTGAGGTAGCTCTCGGCAAGACGCGGGCCGCCGATGCAATATGCCTCGTCGGCAAGCTGCACGTGCAGCGCGTCCGCATCGGCCGTGGAATAAACGGCGACGGTCTTGATGCCCATATCGCGGCACGCGCGGATAACACGGACCGCGACTTCGCCGCGGTTGGCGATGAGCACTTTGTCGAACATGAAGCCTTCCTTAACTTTCGTGCATGAGTGCAAAAGACATATCGGCGCGGCAGCAAACCTCACCGTTGACGCTCGCAGTACCCGTCGCAAAGCGGAACGGCCCG
>DBGBJN010000124.1:0-3012 GCA_048449885.1 Collinsella sp. | reverse complement strand
CATCAACGACGCCGCCGCCATGCGTGCGAGCGATTGCGGCATCTCGGTCGATTCGGCCGTCGATATTGCCAAGGAATCCGCCGATATCATCTTGCTTCAGAAGGACCTGGGCGTGCTCGAGCGCGGCATCATCGAAGGCCGTCGCACTTACGGCAACCTGCTCAAGTACCTCAAGACCACGGTGAGCTCCAACTTTGGCAATGTGCTGTCCGTGACCGTCGCGAGCCTGTTCTTGCCGTTTTTGCCCATGAGCGCCCTGCAGCTGGTACTGCTGTCGCTGGTCTACGAGATCGTGTGCATCGCACTGCCGTGGGACACCGTCGACGACGCCTGGACTGCCCGTCCGCGTGCCTGGGACGCCGCGTCCATCAAGGGCTTTATGCTCGAGCTGGGCCCCGTGAGCTCGCTGTTTGACATCGTGACCTTCGCCGCGCTCTTCTTTGTCGTGTGCCCCACCGCCGTGGACGCAAGCTGGTCCGAGCTTGCCGCCGCGGGCGACGTCGCGGGTATGGCGACCTTTGCTGCGCTCTTCCAGAGCGGCTGGTTTGTCGAGTCCATGTGGTCGCAGACACTCGTGGTCCACATGTTGCGCTCCCCGCATCTGCCGAGCCCGCGCGACCACGCCGCGCCCGCATTGTGCGTTCTTACCGTGCTGGGCCTGGCGCTCGTCACCTGGCTGCCGGCAAGCCCCATCGCCGATGTGCTCGGCCTCATGCCGCTGCCCACGAGCTTTTTTGGGCTGCTCATTGGCATCGTTACCGCCTATATCGCGCTCACCCAGCTGGCAAAGTGCCGCTACATTGCCCGCCACGGCGAGCTGCTGTAGCAAGTAGACGGAAAACACCCTGCCAGCTGCCGTTGCCACTACCACAGCTGCCAACGCCGCTGCCGCTGCCTCTGCCGCCGCCGCAGTCTATCCCCCCCAGCAGTTGCGGTGAAATAGTTCCTGTTTAAAGCCCCGTGACTTTAATTTAGGGACTATTCCACCGCAACTTATTGGGAGGTTAGCTAGTCCTTGGGTGTCCAGGACCAGAAGAAGTTGATGAGGGCCACGCGCGAGGCGGTACCGGCCTTTTTGTTGATCGAAGAAATGTGGCGATAGAGCGCGGAGCGCGAAAGAAAGAGCGTTGTGGCGATGTCCTGAACGCTCTGGTCCGAAACGACCAAGACCTCAAGAATATCGCGCTCGCGCTCTGTAAGCCCAAAGGTGGCGACGAAGGCATCAAGGCGTTCATCGGACGTGAGCTCCGCTGCCTCCACGGGCTCGGGGTCGGAGCATGTGGGCGCAAGATCCCCACCAAGATCGTCGGTGGCAAGCGGCAGGCCATCCTGCATCACGGCATCATCGGCTCGTTGCCCCAACTGCCCCAGCAGCGTAATCGCAATGCCCACAAACATCACGAGCGCCGCGCCGACCGCAGCCAGCACGTTTTGACTCGAGATGATCGCCACTGCCGGCGCCGTCACGAACATCGAGCACACATTGTTGACGACGCGACCCATGCACGGCCAAAAATATGACCAGCGCGCATAAAGCGAGACGGCGGCATATTTTGTGGTAAAGAACACCACAAAGAAGCCCGAGCCCAGATAAAAGATGATCGTGGCAGCAAGCTCGTTGCCGCCATTGCCGTCGACGATGAGCACAAAGAACGAAAGCGTGGACAACATGGCGGCGCATGTCATGCCGATATTCATATACGAACGGCCGTGCAGGTCAAATAGGACGCCAGCGGCCAACGAACTCACGACAAGCAGTAGGCGCGGCCAATCGCCCAAATCGACGGCTCCGACAGCATGCAAGGTCGTGAGGCCAGCGTTGAGAGCGGCGAATACGCCGGAAAGATACACCGTCGCCACGGTCAGGCGAACTACGGCGCGGCGGAATGCCGCCTTTGCCTTGGGATCGTCTTGCCACTTGGCGCCATGTTCCAAAGCATCTACCGAAAGCCCGGCAACACTGGGTTCAAAGCTGGGATCGGACTCGTCGCGCAGCTTGGCGCGTCGGGCGCCGTGGAGCGACGCCACCTGCGCGGTCGCACAGACAACCAGAACAGCCTGCTGAGGAATGCCGGCAGGCACCACCATGTGGTTGAGCACCTGCACCAGAACGCCCATGGCGTAGGAAAGTGCGGCGGCACGCGCCAAGCAGGGCGTCCGCGCAAAGCGCCGTGCAAAGTTTGCGTGGGCAGTCGATCCGCAGTAGCCCAGCGCGCAGCACGCCACCAAACCGCCGGCAATTACCACCTCAAACCGCACTGCCATAATCATCAGCAGCAACGCCGATACCAACAGCACGCCCGTAATATCGCTCGTCGCATCGATCGTCTGGGGACGGCGATAGTACAGAAATGGGCGCACGAAAAAGCCAATCACGCTCGCGCCGATGACAAGGCTCTCATAAATAACGACCTCGTTCGGAGACACGAACTCGGCCATGCGCACATCAAAAAGATACTCGCACGCCAAAAACGTGAAGAAGAACAGCGCCAGGCATATAATCTCCCGAATGCCCCGACGCAAATATGCAGTTGTGTCTCCCATGCCCCTCATGGTTAACCCCCAGCCGCTCAATTGTCTGGAAATCTATTTTAATAAAGAACCAGTCTCAATATCGAAGCCGAGCTCGAAATGCTGCAAATTTGACCCCAGCCGTTCACGTCACACCGCGGTTTTGAGCCTCATGGACCAGAAGGGACACGCGCGGCCTCTAGCTCGGCAAGGAGTGTCCCCGACTGCCACTCATTTAAGTACGTCCCCAATGAGTGCCCAATGACTACCCGCAGCAAGGAGTGTCCCTATGTGTCGGATGAAAAATGGGCCATGTGTCCCAGTTGTGGAGACTCGTTGAGCCGTCTGGGTATCGTGAAAGATCGCGCACTCCCCCATCATCAAAAGTGACACACGCTACCAGTTGATGGGAGGCAGCCATGGGCTTCTTTGACAAGATGTTCGAGAAGAAAGAGTGCGCGATTTGCGGTACCGAGCTGGGACTTCTAGGTAAGACAAAAA
>DBGBJN010000123.1:0-7343 GCA_048449885.1 Collinsella sp. | reverse complement strand
TATTTTGCGAACGCCGAACACGGCGAAGGATGGCCTGTCGGGTAACCGAAACCCGACGAGATTTGAGAGGAGAGCCGCATGTCGAGCCTCACCGGTAAGTCATTGAACCCTGTTATGAATCGCAGGAGCGTTATCGCGAGCGCAGCAGGTCTGGGGGCGATGTCCATTCTAGCTGGCTGCTCCTCCAACGGCGGCGACAGCGGTTCCGCATCGGGCGACGCTTCGTTTAAGATCGGCACCATCGGCCCGCTGACCGGCGCCAACGCGTCCTACGGCAAGTCCGTTACACAGGCTGTCGAGCTTGGCTGCAAGGATTTCTCGACTAAGGAGCTGCCGCTTGTCAGCAAGGCCGAGGACGACCAGGCCGATGGCGAGAAGGCCGTCAACGCCTTCAACACCCTGCTCGACTGGGGCATGCAGGCCCTCGTCGGTCCGACCACCACGGGTGCGTCGGTCGCCGTTGCCGCAGAGTGCGGTAACGACCCCGAGACGTTCATGATCACCCCGTCCGCGTCTTCCGAGGACGTTACCAAGGGCAAGGATTGCGTCTTCCAGGTTTGCTTTACCGACCCCAACCAGGGTGTCAACGCTGCCAAGTTCCTGGCAGAGAAATATGCGGACGAGAAGTTCGTGCTGTTCTATAACTCCGGCGACGCCTATTCTTCGGGCATCGCAGATTCCTTTAAGGCCCAGGCCGCTAAGTCAAAGCTCGAGATTGTCGACGAGGAGACCTTTAAGGACGACTCCGCCACGAGCTTTACCAACCAGCTGACCAAGGCCAAGCAGGCAGGCGCCACCATGATCTTTGCGCCGATCTACTACACGCCGGCGTCTGTCCTGCTCAAGAACGCCAAGGACATGGGCTACGACGTCAAGATGATGGGCTGCGACGGCATGGACGGCATCCTGGGCGTTGAGGGCTTCGACACCTCTCTTGCCGAGGGTCTGCTGCTCATGACCCCGTTTTCCGCCGACGACGAGAAGAACGCCGACTTCGTCAACGCTTACAAAGATAAGTACGGCGATACCCCCGACCAGTTTGCCGCCGACGCCTACGACGGCGTGCATGCGGTGGTCGAGGCTCTCAAGGAGGCCGGCCTGGGTGTCGACGCCGACCCCACCGAGGTTGCCGAGAAGCTTCCCGAGGCTATGCGCAACATTACTGTTGACGGTCTGACTGGCAAGCTCTCCTGGAACGACAAGGGCCAGGTCCAGAAGGACCCGACGGCGTACGTCATTACCGACGGCAAGTACGTACAGGCCTAATAGGCCGCCTTACATAGAGCGGTTTTGATCCCAAGCAGGGGAGGTTTTGGCCTTCCCTGCTTGCTTGGTATCTAGGGACGATGTAACGTCCCTGTTTCATACATCAACTGGAAACCTATTCGAAAGGGGGATGTGGAACATGACGGTCTTTATCCAATACCTGGTCAACGGCCTGTCCATGGGCAGCGTCTACGCCATCATCGCGTTGGGCTACACCATGGTCTACGGTATCGCCAAGATGCTCAACTTCGCTCACGGCGACGTCATCATGGTCGGTGCCTATGTCTCGTTCTGTGCCACGTCGTATCTCGGCCTCCCGGGCTGGGCATCTGTAGTTCTCTCTTGTGTGGTCTGCACGGTTCTCGGTGTTCTCATCGAGGGTCTGGCCTATAAGCCGCTGCGCCAAGCAGGCCCTCTGGCCGTTCTGATCACGGCCATCGGCGTGTCTTACTTCCTGCAGAACGCCGCACAGCTTCTGTGGGGCGCCACGCCCAAGAACTTCACTTCGCTCGTCACCTTCCAGGTGCCGGAGTTCTTGGCCAAGTTCAACGTGAGCGCCGTCTCGCTCGTCACCATCGTCGCCTGCCTGGTTATCATGGCCGGCCTGATGTTCTTTACAGGTAAGACCAAGATGGGCAAGGCCATGCGCGCCGTGTCCGAGGACAAGGCCGCCGCTCAGCTCATGGGCATCAACGTCAACCGCACCATCTCGATGACGTTTGCCATCGGCTCGGCGCTTGCCGCCATCGCTGGCGTGCTCCTGTGCTCCTACTCGCCGGTGCTGCAGCCCACGACGGGTGCCATGCCTGGCATCAAGGCCTTCGACGCCGCCGTCTTCGGCGGCATCGGCTCCATCCCCGGTGCCTTTGTCGGTGGCATTCTCATCGGCATCATCGAGGCGATGGCGCAGGCTTACATTTCCACGAGCCTTGCCAACTCCATCGTCTTTGGTGTTTTGATCATCGTCCTGCTCGTCAAGCCTGCCGGCCTCTTGGGCAAGTACGTCCCCGAGAAGGTGTAGGTGAGCGTTATGAAGTTTCTTAAAGACAAGCAGACGCGTCACGACTTTGTCACGTACGCCATGTGCATCGTGGCCTTCGCCATCGTGTTCTTTATGCAGTCTAACCACATGATTCCGCGCATGATCGCCGGTCAGCTGGTTCCCATCACGGCCTATATCGTCATGGCCATTTCCCTTAACCTCGTCGTCGGCATCGCGGGCGACCTGTCGCTGGGCCACGCAGGCTTTATGAGTGTCGGCGCCTATACGGGAATCGTCACCGCCGTCGCGCTGGAGAGCGCCGTTCCCTCCGATCCGGTGCGTCTGATCATCAGCATTGTGGTCGGCGCTATCGCCGCTGCCATCTTGGGCTTCTTGATCGGCATTCCGGTCCTGCGCCTGAGCGGCGACTATCTGGCCATCGTGACCCTGGCTTTTGGCGAGATCATCAAAGAGATCGTCACCTGCCTCATTGTGGGCGTCGACTCCCGCGGCCTGCACGTGATCTTTAACATCACGGGCAACTCTACGATCGACGATCTGCACCTGCTCGAGGACGGCACCGCCATCATCAAGGGCGCCCAGGGTGCCTCGGGCGTGTCGACGTACTCGACCTTCCTCGCCGGTGCCATCCTGGTCATGGTCGCACTCGTGATCGTGCTCAACCTGGTTCGCAGCCGTACCGGCCGTGCCATTATGGCCGTGCGCGATAACAAGATTGCAGCCGAGTCCGTAGGCATCTCCGTCACCGAGTACCGCATGATCGCCTTCGTGGTTTCCGCTGCCCTCGCCGGTGCTGCCGGAGCTCTCTTCGGCGGTAACTTCTCGCAGCTCTCCGCCACCAAGTTCGACTTCAACACGTCCATTCTCATCCTGGTGTTCGTGGTCCTGGGCGGCCTGGGCAACATGCGCGGTTCCGTCATCGCGGCGGCGTTGCTCACGGTGCTTCCCGAGCTGCTCCGTCAGTTCTCGGACTACCGCATGCTCATCTACGCCATCGTGCTGATCCTGGTCATGATCTTTACCAACAACCCGCAGCTCAAGGCGTTCTTCGGTCGCGTCAAGGACCGCTTTGCTTCCAAGAAGGAGGTGGCAGCCGATGCCCAGTAAATTTGAGTTCAAGAAGGGCAAGATGGTCCCGTATCCTTCTGGCGCCATCGTTCCCGATCGTGACCTGGGCGAGCGCCCTGCACTCGAGTGCATCCACCTGGGTATTGAGTTCGGTGGCCTTAAGGCAGTCGACGACTTTAGCCTGACTATCGGCAAGACCGAGATCGCCGGTCTCATCGGCCCCAACGGGGCCGGTAAGACCACGGTCTTCAACCTGCTCACCAAGGTGTACCAGCCCACGCATGGCACCATCCTGCTCGACGGCGAGGACACCTCGGGCAAGTCGGTCTACCAGGTCAACCGCATGGGTATTGCCCGTACCTTCCAGAACATTCGCCTGTTCAACACCATGACGGTGGAGGACAACGTTAAGGTCGGCCTGCACAACCAGGAGCGCTACTCCGGCTTTGAGGGCGTGCTGCGCCTGCCGACGTATTGGAAGCACGAGAAGGCCGCCCACGAGCGCGCCATGGAGCTACTGTCCATTTTTGACATGGAGCACCTGGCAAACGAGCAGGCCGGATCGCTGCCTTACGGCGCTCAGCGTCGTCTGGAAATCGTCCGCGCGCTTGCCACCAACCCCAAGCTGCTGCTGCTCGACGAGCCTGCCGCCGGCATGAACCCGTCCGAGACCGCGGAGCTCATGGAGAACATCGTCAAGATTCGCGACACCTTTGGCATTGCCATCATGCTTATCGAGCATGATATGTCGCTCGTTATGAACATCTGCGAGGGCATCTGCGTGCTTAACTTTGGCAAGGTTATCGCCAAGGGCACGGCAGAGGAAATCCAGAACAACGACGCCGTTATCGAGGCGTATCTGGGTAAGCAGGATAAGGGGGAGAACTAAATGGCAGAGCCGATGCTTTCCGTCTACAACATCAACGTCTGGTACGGCGCCATCCACGCCATCAAGGACATCTCCTTTAACGTTAACGAGGGCGAGATCGTGGCCTTGATTGGTGCCAACGGTGCCGGCAAGTCCACAACGCTCAAGACCATCTCGGGCCTGCTGCGCTCCAAGACCGGCTCCATCAAGTTTATGGGCGAGGACATTACCCATACGCCCGCCGACAAGCTGGTTGGTAAGGGCCTGGCTCAGGTTCCCGAGGGTCGTCGCGCCTTTTTGCAGATGACGGTTGAGGAGAACCTGGAGATGGGCGCCTACGCGCAGCCCAAGTCCACGGTGGCTCCGGGCCTCGAGCGCGTCTACGAGCAGTTCCCGCGCCTGAAGGAACGCCGTCGCCAGGTCGCCGGCACCCTTTCGGGCGGTGAGCAGCAGATGCTTGTTATGGGGCGCGCTCTTATGAGTAACCCCAAACTGCTTATGCTCGACGAGCCTTCCATGGGTCTGGCGCCGATTCTGATTGAGCAGATCTTCCAGATTGTCGAGGACCTGCACAAGGCCGGCACCACGGTGCTTCTGGTCGAGCAAAACGCACAGATGGCTCTTTCCATCGCCACGCGCGGCTACGTGCTCGAGACCGGCAAGATCACCATGACCGGCACGGGCCAAGAACTCCTGCATGACGACAACGTCCGCAGAGCTTACCTGGGTGGTTAATCCATTCAACAAAGGGGGCGCTGACCAACCCGGTCAGCGCCCCCTTTTTAAGTTGCGGTGGAATAGGGACTAAATGGGAGTCTAAGAGGCCAAAACAGTCCCTATTCCACCGCAACTTCATGGGGATGTGTGACAATGCCCGTCGGAAAACATCTGCTGTCTTTGGGGGTCTATCTATGCTGTACGAGTTTTGTGCCGAGAACTTTGAGCGGGTGCCGGCGGCTATCGATGCCGGTGCAAGGCGTATTGAACTGTGCGACAACCTTGCCGTTGGTGGCACTACACCCTCGGCCGGTGTTATCAGCGCTACAGTCAGCTATGCTCACGAGCATGACGCGCGAGTGGTGTGCATGATTCGCCCGCGTGGCGGCGACTTTCATTACAACCAAGACGAGCTGCGTATGATGGAGATGGACCTGGGCCTTGCCGTGAGCGCCGGCGTTGACGGCTTGGTCTTTGGCTGCTGCAAGCCCTGCGCCGGCGGCTGGGCGCTCGACGAACTCACGCTCGGTGCCCTCGTGATGGCTGCGGGCTGCGCGACCGAGGAGTGCAAGCGTGGGCCCATCGACATCACCTTCCACATGGCGTTTGATCAGCTCTCGCCCGAGGCTCAGCTCGACGCGATTGACATACTCGTCGACTGCGGCATCACACGCATCTTGACGCATGGCGGCGCTGCCGGTACGCCGATCGAGGACAACTTCGAAAACCTGGCCCGCTTGATCGAGTATGCGGGCGACCGCTTGACCATCCTTCCCGGCGGCGGCATTTCCACGGTCAACCGCGATACCGTGGCGGCGGCACTGGGCGTCTCCGAGCTCCATGGCACCAAGATTGTGCCGCTGGAGGTATAACCCGTGGCGCTGGTATTTGACGTTCAGCAGGCGAACGGTAAGCCCGACGACAACCGTCGTCCCGGCACCGCGTGCCCTTTTTGCGATACAGAAGGGCTCACCGACATCATTCGCCGTGATGGCGATTGCATTTGGCTCGAGAATAAGTTCAAGACCCTGCGCGCCACCTGTCAAACCGTGCTGATCGAGTCGGCCGATCACGATGCCGACCTGGTGACCTACGAGCCGGATGAACTCCACCATGTGATGCGGTTTGCCCTGGGTTGCTGGCAGCAGATGATCGATTCACAGCAGTATCGAAGCGTGCTCATGTACAAGAACAAGGGTCCGCTCTCGGGCGGTAGTCTCGTGCATCCGCACATGCAGATTGTGGGTTTGGAGCAGGAAGACGGCTACACTTCGCTGACTTCTGCCAATTTCGAAGGCATCAATGTCTGGCAACAGGGGAGGATCTCGGTCAATATCTCAACCGAACCGATCATGGGGTTCTTTGAGATCAACGTTTCAGCCCCGCAGGGAATCGCCGCCAGCGATGACACGAGAGACCAAGCCGAGACGGACCTCTTCGCCGATGCAATCCAGATAGCTCTGCGCTATATCTTGCACGAGCACCATGGCGGTCGTGCAGAGTCGTACAACCTGTTCTTCTATCACATGAGCGACCGAACCATTGCCAAGGCGCTTCCACGTTGGGTGGTTTCACCCTACTTTGTCGGGTATCGGCTGGCTCAGGTCAATGCTGAGACCACGCTCGATGTCGATGCGGAGCGACTCCGCGCACATCTGGAGGCGCTCACATCGTAAAGTGAGCGCCCGCACACTGCGGACGGTTTAGCGCGCCATTGCATCGCGGCCGGCCTCGACGCGCTTGCGCTGGGCGGCGCGCTCCTCGCCGGTCAGACGCTCAAAGAAGTGCCCGATAAGCGAGGCGAGCACCTGCTGAAACAACGTTCCACACATGACGGGAAACACAACTTCGCCCGGAAAGTATTGCGTGGCGATGACGGCGCCCGAAGAGATATTGCGCATGCCGCAGGTAAAGCACATGGTGGTCGTTTCGCTATATGGCAGATGCAGCGCGCGGGCGACCAGAATGCCGACGACAAAGCCGCTGATGGCGAAGACCAAAATAAAGAGGGCGACTTCCAAGCGCACCGCGTTCATGTGCAGCACGTACTCGCTCATGGCGGTGGAGTTGGAGGCGATAACGCCCATCATCATGAACTTGCAGGCGGGCGAGAGCGCGGGGGAGAGTTTTTCGTGCCCCCATCCGCGCGTGAGCTCGTTGATCACGATGCCGAGAACGGCGGGGATGGCGATCATAAAGGCCATGTTCTGCATCATACTCGGCACGTCGATCGAGACGGTGGCGCCTAGCAGGAGCTTGAGCGTAAGCGGAATCGTCACAGGGGAGATGACCGAGGACGTCAGGATGATGGTGAGCGCGAGCGGGCCGTTGCCGCCGAACATGCTGATCCACATAAAAGCGGTGACTGCCACGGGCACACTGTATTCGAGCACGATGCCGCAGACAAGGTTGGGGTTGGAA
>DBGBJN010000122.1:0-4285 GCA_048449885.1 Collinsella sp. | reverse complement strand
GGCATGGGAGCCTCCCAACCTCGTTGCGGCGCGGCTGCGCCTATGGCACTTCAACATCATTGTCGCAGCCCCGACCCGCGGTCACGAGCGGGGGCTCCTATCTTTTTAGTGCCCTCGGATTGGGTCATAGTGTCTGTCGGTACCAAAACATCGACGTTGTCGAAGTAGTCATTGGGGACGTTCTTAAATGACTAGTCATCGGGGACGTTCTTAAACGACTACATGGAACGAGAGTGGATAATCTCCCGGTTTGAGCCTGCATTCAAGCTCAAAGTGGGAGATTATCCACTCTCGTTTCGTTTGTTGATTTCGATGCCTACATTTGTAGGAACAGTTCGTGGAGGCGGGTGTCTTCGTCGAGTTCGGGGTGGAAGGTTACGCCGAGCTGGTTGCCCTGGCGGGCGGCGACGATGCGCCCGTCGACTTTCGCTAAGGTCTTGGCGTCGCCGTGGACCTCGACGATGCGGGGCGCGCGGATAAACGTCAGCGGTACCTCACCGTCGATGTCGGCGACAGATCCTTGAGTGCGAAAGCTGCCGAGCTGTCTGCCGTAGGCATTACGCTCAACGAGCACATCCATGGTTGCCAGGCGCGGCGTCCCCTTATCGTCGTGGGCGGCAAGGTCGTGCGCCAGCAGAATCAAGCCGGCGCAGGTGCCCAGGACGGGCATGCCTTCAGCGATACGGGCACGAAGCTCCTCGAGCATGCCCAACTCATCAAGCAGCTTCCCTTGAACGGTAGACTCGCCGCCGGGAAGTACCAGGCGGTCAAAGTCCTGCTTCAAATCAGCCGCCTGCCTCAGCTCAATACAACGTGCGCCCAGCTCGGATAGTCTTGTCTCGTGCTCGGCAAAAGCGCCTTGGACCGCCAGCACGGCGACCGTCTGGTCTGCATAATTGCTCATGTGCGATCCTTTCTGCTGGACTAGTACCCGCGCTCTTCCATGATAATCTCGATCTCGTCGGCGTTGATGCCCACCATGGCCTCGCCCAGGTCCTCCGAAAGCTCGGCAATGAGTTTGGCATCGGTGAAGTTTGCCACGGCCTTGACGATGGCGGCTGCGCGCTTGGCGGGGTCGCCGCTCTTAAAGATGCCCGAGCCGACAAAGACGCCTTCGGCGCCCAGCTGCATCATCAGCGCGGCGTCGGCGGGGGTCGCTACGCCGCCGGCGGCAAAGTTCACGACGGGAAGCTTTCCCGTGGCATGGACCTCGCGCACCAGCTCGACCGGAACCTGCAGTTGCTTGGCTGCCTCAAAGAGCTCGTCATCGCGAAGGGCAACAACGTCGCGGATCTGCTTTTGGATCTTGCGCATGTGGCGTACGGCCTGGACGACGTCGCCCGTGCCCGGCTCGCCCTTGGTGCGGATCATCGTGGCGCCCTCGGCAACACGGCGCAGCGCTTCGCCCAGATCGCGGGCGCCGCAGACAAACGGCACGTCAAACTGGGTCTTGTCGATGTGATAGACGTCATCGGCAGGGGAGAGAACCTCGGACTCGTCGATGTAATCGATCTCGATGGCCTGCAGGACCTGCGCCTCGACAATGTGGCCGATGCGGCACTTGGCCATAACAGGGATGGAGACGGCCTCCTGGATGCCCTTGATCATCTTGGGGTCGCTCATGCGCGAGACGCCGCCTGCGGCACGGATGTCGGCCGGGATGCGCTCGAGTGCCATGACGGCGCAGGCGCCTGCCTCCTCGGCGATGCGTGCCTGCTCGGGCGTGGTGACGTCCATGATGACGCCGCCCTTGAGCATCTGCGCGAGCTCGCGATTGAGTTTGACGCGATCTGCCTTGCTGGTCTGTTCTGCCATGGTTGCTCCCTTGGTTGGCATGTGCATTGCTTGACGGAACATCCTATCGGGGAGCTGGGTATGGCAAAATACTCAGTTTTCGAGATAATAATAAGGTCAGCTTAATACCAGATTGAACAGCTCGATAAGGTCAGGTGACAAACTCATGCTTGACTACAATTTGGAAAAACGCGGCGAAGCATCGCTCTATGAGTATGTTTACCAGCAAATTCGAGATGATATCGTAGCTGGACGTATTGCGGCGGGGGAGCATCTTCCGTCTAAGCGCGCCTTTGCCCGTCATCTGGGAATCAGTGTCATTACCATCGAGAATGCATATAGCCAGCTACTTGCCGAGGGCTATATTTGCTCAATGCCGCGTCGTGGCTACTACGCTTGCGAGCTTCCGGATGCACCGGTTTTGGCTTCGGCTGCGGAGGGCATCGACCGAGATGCCGTCTCTGTGGGCCCCAGCGTGCATGATGTCAACGGACAGGTCGAGCGATTCGATGCGCTTTCTCCTTCTGCTTTGGAGGCGGCGCGGCTTTGGCAAAGCGCGCTACGGGTGACGTTGGCATCCGAAGACGAGCGCGAGATCTTTTCGCCCGCACCGGCGCAGGGCACCGCTCGGCTACGACGCGCAATTGCTCACCATCTGCGCGGGACAAGGGGTATGAATGTCGACCCCAATAACATTGTTATCGGCGCGGGCGCTCAGCTGCTCGATACCATGTTGGTTCAGTTGCTTGGCGCTGACAAGGTGTATGCCGTTGAGGACCCGGGCTATTTACGTCTGACGCGCATTTATCAGGCTATGGGCTGCAAAGTTCGACATATCCCGTTGGATGATGAGGGGGTGGACTTGAGCGCTCTGCAGAAAACCGGGACCGATGTACTTCACCTGATGCCGTCTCACCAATATCCAACCGGCCTTGTGACGAGCATTGCGCGTCGCTATGCGCTTCTGAGCTGGGCCGCCGAGCGACCAGGTCGGTATCTCATCGAAGATGACTTTGATTGTGAGTTTCGCCTTGCCGGGAAGCCGATTCCCGCGCTCGCGTCGATCGATGCCGCCCAGTCGGTTATATACACCAACACGTTTTCGAAGAGCCTTTCATCGGCGTTGCGTTTGGCGTACATGGTGTTGCCCGATGAGTTAATGGAGCGGTTTAGGCGCAACCTTGGTTTCTACGCCTCGTCGGTGAGCTCTGTTGATCAGGTCGCTTTGGCGCGTTTGCTGAAATCGGGTGATTACGAGCGACATGTGAACCGCGTGCGCGTTCGTGCTCGCGAGGCGCGTGATGGCCTGATGGCGCTTGTGCGGAAGGTATTTCCGGCAGGAGAGGTCTCGATCGAGCATGCAGACGCGGGCCTTTACAGTATCGTGGTTGCGGAGCGTGGAACGGGCAGAAGCACTTTTGCACGGGCCCTCACGCGCTCGAGCATCCCTTTTATCGATATCGGTGACTGTTTTTGGTGTGCCGATGGCGCATCTGTCCCTGAAAACACAACTCAAATTCTTGTTCAGTATGACGATCTGAGTCCAAAAGTACTAACAACCTTGGAATTGCAGCTAATGGGGGGCACTCTGCAACCTAAGTGAGTAGACTTTTAGCACTTTGGCGACCAGGCAGTTTTGTAGCAAGCTATCTACCTGCGGTTTTGAAAAGCAGGATGACCGGCCTGCTCGGGATGTTCAAAAAAGTCTACTCACTTGCCGCGCAAAGCTCCTGTATGAGAAAAAATGGGGTTTTCAACAGGGCTTCGTCCAGCTCTCGGCAAGCTTTTGGCCAGTTGGGGAGTGCTGTTGAAAACTTGGCAGTCCGTTCGGCGCCATTTTTGCTGCGTTCGCGCCAATGCGTGACTGATTGGGTTGAAATTCGTGTTTTCCTGTGCCTATGAAGGATCTACTTTGTGACATATCAGCTTTTAGGTACTGGCGTTTGCCTCCTCAAGTCCGCGCTTTGTGTCCGCCGCTTCCACGGCCGGAAGAAGACCGGCAGCGATATGACCTTGCCCGTAACCCGACGGCTGCGGTTGTGCTCGGCTTTCCGTTGTATACATTGGTCCGGACGAGAAACAAGCGGACTTGTCCTGCCAGTATCAGGCAGCGGCTGTTTCTTGGTGAGCTCCCCAGGGAATCCGTGCTGGAAACGGAGCATGGGTTTTTGGTTACGTCTCCTCTACTGACGACATTCATCATGTCGCGGCATCTGACGGATCTTCAGCTTCTTTTGGTATTGGCGGAGATGTGTGGCTTGTTTGCGGTGTGTGCCCTGCCGGCGGCACTTGAGGCGGAGCTTTCGCGTGCAATTGATTCGGGCGCGATTTCGACAACGGTCGGTTGGGTGCGCTGCCCGTCCGAGGACGGCACCGCCTCAAATTTATGGCGTCGAGACGCTTTGGTTTTGGGCGGAGACCTTGACCGTTTTTGTTCAGATGTTTGCGGGATGCGTTACGGCAATAGATTTATGGCGGTATCGCAACTCGT